>NZ_JBMKIC010000002.1:0-294011 GCF_049238665.1 Enterobacter cloacae complex sp. IR5450 | reverse complement strand
TCATCGTGCTTTTCATTTTTCTGGGGAACCCTCAGCCCCGTGGGAGAGGGCCGGGGTGAGGGCACCAGCCCGCATAGAGTAAAACATGCCCAGGGCGCTACGCTTGCAGGGCATACGGGTCTTGTAGGTCGGGTAAGCGAAGCGTCACCCGACTAAGCTAACTGCTTCCTGCTTATAAGCGGCCCTTCAATCTTCTTCATCGAGCGGTCCAGCACCTCTTCAATCACCGACGATAGCTCATTTAGCTCAAACTTCGCCACATAGCCGTCCGCCTTCACTTTGCGAATATGATCTTCGTTCGCGTTGCCGGAAAGAGACGAGTGGATCACCACCGGAATATCTTTCAGTACCGGGTCGGTTTTGATTTTGCGCGTCAGCGTAAAGCCGTCCATCTCCGGCATTTCGAGGTCGGTCAATACCAGGGCAATCTTATCGGTAACGGGGACGCCCTCAGCCTGAGCCTGCGCGGCCAACTGAGTGATTTTCTCCCACGCGTCTTTGCCGGTGATATGCAGCTGGGCCGGGATCTCCATCGCCTGCAATCCCTTCTCCAGCATTGAGCGCGCCACTTTCGAATCTTCTGCAACAATCGCGACAGAGCCAGGCTTGATGTTCAATTTGGTGGTTTCCAGATGGGTGGCGTGCAGATCGTGGTTCGCCGGGGTGATGTCGTACAGGATCTGCTCCACGTCCAGCACCATCGCCAGATCGTTGGTATCCGTCTTCTCGTCCAGGCAGGCAATGCTGGTAATGTAGCGACCGCTGACGGCAGTTTCCGCAGCATGCACCTGCTTCCAGTCCAGACGCATGATGTTTTCCACCGATTCCACAGCAAACGCCTGCACGCTGCGGGCATATTCGGTGATCAGCAGGATGTTCAGCCCGGTGGCTGGCTTGCAGCCGGCGACGGCGGCCAGATCGATCACCGGGATCACCTGGTCGCGAATGTTCACCATCCCCATCAGCGGAGACTTCATTCCCGCCGGTTTGGTGAAGGTCGGCATCGGCACAATTTCGCGCAATTTGAACACGTTGATGCCGAACAGCTCGGATTTATTTTCGTTCAGAGAGGTGCCAAGACGGAACAGCAACAGTTCAAAACGGTTGGACAGGGTCAGGTTCGCCCTGTCATCAATATCTTTCTGGAAATTATCCATTCTACCCTCAAGAGAAATGCTGGCCTTTTAATCGTTATCGGCACGCTGAGGGAAAAATGAAGGACTAAACGCTGACCTGAGCAAAATCTTCCGCCAGCTCGCATGCAGGAAATACTTCCCGACACTCTGCCAGCAGGCTTTCAGCGCCGCGGACGTCATAGCGTGAGCTGACGTGAGTAACAATCAGTTTCCGGACGCCAGCCTCACGCGCCAGCTGCGCCGCCTGACGCGTTGAGCTGTGCCCCCGGCTGTTGGCTTTTTCTTCCATCGCCGCTTCCAGCGTCGCCTCATGCACCATCACATCCACACCCCCGGCAAGCCTGAGCGCCGAAGGGCAGGGGGCGGTATCCCCAAAAATAGCCAGTTTTTTGCCTGGCTGCGGCGGCGCGAGGTAATCCTGACCGTTGATGACGCGCCCGTCTTCCAGCGTGACGGTCTCGCCGTGCTTCAGACGCTGGAACAGCGGGCCAGGTTTCACCCCATCGGCCTGCAACGCGGCGGCGTTCAGCGCCCCGGGCTTGTCATGCTCCTCAACGCGATAGCCGTAGCATTCCACCGGATGGTTAAGCGGGTAAGCGCGCACCTGATAATCTCCGTCGTCGAACACCAGACCTTCGCCGATCTCCACCACCTCCAGCGGATAATCGGTCCACGAGCCGCTCAGGCGCAGCGTGGTTTCAACAAATTCCTGAATACCCGCAGGGCCATAAATGGTCAGCGGGTTAGCGTTACCGGCCATCGAACGGCTACACAGCAGGCCCGGCAGGCCAAACAGATGGTCGCCGTGTAGATGGGTGATAAATATTTTATCCACTTTCCCCGGGTGGTATGAGGTATGCAGCAGCTGATGCTGCGTACCCTCGCCGCAGTCAAACAGCCACAGCCCACCGCGGGTAGGATGCTTAAGATCCAGCAGAATCGCCGTCACGTTTCGTGAGCGGGTTGGCACCCCGGCGGACGTACCCAGAAAAATCAGTTCCATAACGCAATCAGCCCTTTGCCGAATGGGAAGGGGTTTAGTATAACGTGATGAACCCCAGGAAGGAGAAACACATGATCCAGTGGCAAGATCTACGCCACAGCGAACTGACCGTGCAGTCACTCTACGCCCTGCTCAAACTGCGCTGTGAAGTCTTCGTGGTTGAACAAACCTGCCCGTATCAGGATATCGACGGCGATGACCTGGTCGGCGAGAACCGGCACATCCTCGGCTGGCGCGATAACGAGCTGGTGGCGTATGCGAGGATTCTGAAAAGCGAAGAGGAATTTGACCCTGTCGTCATTGGGCGCGTCATTATCAGCGGCCGCGCGCGCGGTGAAAAGCTGGGCTATCAGCTGATGGAAAAAACGCTGGACGCATGCCAGAAACAGTGGCCGGACAAGGCGTTATACCTGGGCGCGCAGGCGCATTTGCAATCATTCTATGGCCATTTTGGTTTTACCCCGGTCACGGACATTTACGACGAAGACGGCATCCCACACATCGGCATGGCACGCGAAGCGAAACAGGCGCAATAGCAAGACGTTGTCTATAGTTACCGGACTGGTGTACTAACATGGAGAAAAAAATGTCATTTCAATCCTGGGATACCCGAGTCGACGACGACCTGACGCTGCTAAGCGAAACGCTGGAAGAAGTGCTGCGCTCTTCAGGCGATCCTGCCGATCAGAAGTACATTGAGCTCAAAGCCCGCGCCGAGCAGGCGCTGCATGACGTGAAAAACCGCGTCAGTAACGCCTCCGACAATTATTACTACCGCGCCAAACAGGCGGTTTATCGTGCCGACGATTATGTGCATGAAAAACCGTGGCAGGGCATTGGGGTCGGTGCGGCCGTAGGGCTGGTGCTGGGTCTGCTGTTAGCCCGTCGTTAAGCCGGTAAACCACTCCCTACACGTGGGTACTGCTATTTATCGTCAGTACCCCGTATAATATAAGGCTTTAACAGGGAGAGGTTCGCGTGCACTCGATTTTCCTCGCGCTGCAAAGCCTGCGCACTCAGCTTGCGCAAGCATTGCCTGCTATACCCGGTTTACGCCATTTCGATGTCTCTTTCCCGTTAAACGACGCCTTCGATCCGCTGGCCTGGCTGGGTGTGCAGCGATGCTATCCTCAGTTTTACTGGCAACAGCGCAGCGGCGATGAAGAACTTGCCGCGCTCGGAAGCCTCGCCCAGTTTGATTCTCTGGCTTCGGCCTCGCGGTTTTTGCACGCCCATGACGTAGCCAATGACACCCGTATCTGCGGCCTGAACGCCTTCAACCCGGCGCAGGGCAAGCTGTTTTTACCGCGCCTTCTCTGGCGACGGTCTGGCGGGGTCGCCACGCTGCGTCTGCAACTGTGGAGCGAAACGTCGCTGCGGGAAGATGCCCGTAAGGCGCTGAATTTTGTCGATAACCTGCGCGACGCCGCGCCGATCCGCCCGTTGTCCGTGCAGATTGTGCAGGAAACCCATCATCCGGAAAAACCGGACTGGCTGGCGTTGATTCGTCAGGCGACGGATACCCTTGCTCGCGGCGATTTTGAGAAAGTGGTGCTCGCACGTGCTACAGACGTTCAGTGCCAGCAGCCCGTGAACGCCATCGCGCTGATGGCTGCCAGCCGCGCCCTAAACCTCAACTGCTATCATTTTTGTATGGTCTTTGACGCCAGCAATGCCTTCCTCGGCTCGACGCCCGAGCGCCTGTGGCGGCGACGCGGCACGCTGCTGCGCACTGAAGCGCTGGCAGGCACCGTCGCCAGCCATTCTGACGATAAGCAGGCCCAGCGTCTGGGCGAATGGCTGATGAACGACGATAAAAATCAGCGGGAAAATATGCTGGTGGTGGAAGATATCTGCCAGCGTCTTCAGCACCATACCCGGACGCTGGAGATCCTGCCGGCGCAGGTGCTGCGTCTGCGCAAGGTGCAGCATTTACGCCGCTGTATCTGGACCGAACTTAAACAGCCTGACGACGAACAGTGTCTGCATATTTTGCAACCGACGGCGGCGGTGGCCGGGCTGCCGCGACAGGCGGCCCGAGAATTTATTGCGAAAGTCGAGCCGTTTGACCGGGAGTGGTACGCCGGTTCGGCGGGCTATTTATCGCGCGATCAGAGCGAATTCTGTGTGGCATTACGCTCCGCCCGCGTTCACAACGCTGCGCTGCGTCTTTATGCGGGGGCGGGCATCGTCAGCGGCTCCGATCCTGAGCAGGAGTGGCAGGAGATCGAAAACAAGGCCGCCGGGCTGCGTTCCCTTCTCCTAAGGGATTAATACTGATTCGTGCAATCCCGATTCATATCAAAATTCTGACTTTTTCTATTATTTATACTGTGTCGCATTCTTGATACTGGACAATCTCATGTCAGTAAGTTCTTTTAACCGACGCTGGGCGGCGGTGATCCTTGAAGCCCTGACCCGTCATGGTGTCAGGCATGTGTGTATTGCCCCGGGCTCTCGCTCCACGCCGCTCACCCTTGCTGCCGCGGAAAACCGGGCTTTTATTCACCACACCCATTTTGATGAGCGTGGTCTGGGCCATCTGGCGCTCGGGCTGGCGAAAGTCAGTAAAGCGCCCGTGGCGGTGATCGTCACCTCCGGCACGGCGGTGGCGAACCTCTATCCGGCGCTGATAGAAGCGGGATTAACCGGCGAAAAGCTGATTTTACTCACCGCCGACCGTCCCCCGGAACTTATCGACTGCGGCGCTAACCAGGCGATTCGTCAGCCTGGCATTTTTGCCTCGCATCCTTCACAGACGGTCTCGTTGCCGCGCCCCACCCAGGACATTCCCGCCAGCTGGCTGGTCTCAACCCTCGACCACGCCATGAACGCACTGCGCAGCGGCGGGCTACACATTAACTGCCCGTTTGCCGAGCCGCTGTACGGTGAAATGAACGATACTGGCCTCGTCTGGCAACAGCAGCTGGGAGACTGGTGGGAGAGCGAAAAACCCTGGCTGCGCGAGCAGACGCATCTGGAAAGCGCTAAACAGCGCGACTGGTTCTTCTGGCGTCAGAAGCGCGGCGTGGTGATAGCCGGGCGGATGAGTGCGGCGGAAGGTAAGCTTGCGGCGGAGTGGGCACAAACGCTTGGCTGGCCGCTGATTGGTGACGTGCTTTCCCAGACGGGCCAGCCGCTGCCCTGCGCCGACCTCTGGCTGGGGAACGCGAAAGCGGTCACCGAGCTGGCGCAGGTGCAGATTGTCGTCCAGCTGGGATCGAGCCTGACGGGGAAGCGTCTGCTCCAGTGGCAGGCCACCTGTACGCCTGAAGAGTACTGGCTGGTGGACCCGCTCGAAGGACGCCTTGACCCGGCGCACCATCGTGGCCGCCGCCTGGTGAGCGATATTAACAGCTGGCTGGAATTGCATCCGGCGGAAAAACGCAAACCCTGGGCGGTGGAGATCCCGGCGCTGTCACGTCAGGCGTGGGAACTCACCAAAGCGCAGTGCGAGGCGTTCAGTGAAGCCGGGCTGGCGCACCGTATCCGCAAATATCTTCCCGAGCAGGGACAACTTTTTGTCGGTAACAGCCTGGTGGTGCGCCTGATTGACGCCTTTTCGCAGCTGCCGGCGGGTTATCCGGTGTACAGCAACCGGGGCGCGAGCGGCATTGACGGCCTGATCTCCACCGCCGCTGGCGTACAGAGGGCCAGCGCGAAATCCACGCTGGCGATTGTGGGGGATCTCTCAGCCCTCTACGATCTCAACGCGCTGGCGCTCCTGCGTCAGGCGTCGGCCCCGTTCGTGCTGATTATTGTGAACAATAACGGCGGGCAGATTTTCTCGTTGCTGCCGACGCCGCAAAGCGAGCGTGAGCGCTTCTATCTGATGCCGCAAAACGTGCAGTTCGAACACGCCGCCGCCATGTTCAGCCTGAAGTACCATCGCCCGGAAAACTGGGACGCGCTGGAGACGGCGCTGAACACCGCCTGGCGGCAGCCTGGCGCGACGCTCATTGAGCTGGTGGTAAACGATGCTGACGGCGCGCAGAAGCTGCAACATCTGCTTGCGCAGGTGAGTCACCTGTGATCCTCGCAGGCGTCTCCCAGCCAGGAAAACCAGGCTACCCCTGGCTGGTTTTCCTGCACGGTTTTTCCGGCGACTGTCGCGAGTGGCAGGCTGTCGGGGCGTCGCTGCATGACTACCCCCGGCTCTACATTGACCTGCCCGGGCACGGTGGTTCAGCGGATACGGGCGTGACGGGGTTTGCAGAGGTAAGTGAATTGCTCTCGCATACCCTTGTTAGTTACAACATACTAAGATACTGGCTCGTGGGGTACTCCCTCGGCGGCCGCATTGCGATGTTCCATGCCTGCCAGCATCCTGCGGGGTTAGACGGGGTGATTGTGGAAGGTGGACACCCGGGCCTGCAAGACGCCGATGCGCGCCAGGCCCGGCTGATCTCTGACCGCCGCTGGGCGTCACGGTTTCGCAGTGAGCCGCTGGAGGCCGTCTTTGCCGACTGGTATCAACAGCCGGTCTTTGCCTCACTTACGGATGATCAGCGCAGGGCGCTGATCGCGCTGCGCAGCCGGAACAACGGCCCGAGGCTGGCAGAGATGCTGGAGGCCACCTCGCTTGCCGTTCAGCCTGATTTACGTCCCGCGCTCATCGCGCGTGATTTTTCTTTTGACTATCTCTATGGCGAACGTGACGGGAAGTTTGCAGCTATCGCCGCTGAACTTAACGCCACGCGTCATGCTATCCCTCACGCCGGACACAACGCCCACCGGGACAACCCGGAAGCGGTTGCCGCGAGTCTGGCTCAGATACTGCGTTATCGAACAAAGGACACGCTATGATCTATCCTGATGAACACATGCTTTACGCGCCGGTTGAATGGCAGGACTGCTCCGAAGGCTACACCGACATTCGTTACCACAAATCCGCCGATGGTATCGCCAAAATCACTATCAACCGTCCACAGGTGCGCAACGCATTTCGTCCGCTGACCGTAAAAGAGATGATCCAGGCGCTGGCGGATGCCCGCTACGATGACACTATCGGCGTCATCATCCTCACCGGGGAAGGGGAGAAAGCCTTCTGCTCCGGCGGCGATCAGAAAGTCCGCGGTGACTACGGCGGATACCAGGATGATGCGGGCACGCACCACCTGAACGTGCTGGATTTCCAGCGCCAGATCCGCACCTGTCCAAAACCGGTGGTCGCGATGGTGGCAGGGTATTCCATCGGCGGCGGTCACGTGCTGCACATGATGTGTGACCTGACGATCGCGGCGGAAAATGCCATTTTCGGTCAGACTGGCCCGAAAGTCGGCTCTTTCGACGGCGGCTGGGGCGCGTCCTATATGGCGCGCATTGTCGGTCAGAAAAAAGCCCGCGAAATCTGGTTCCTGTGCCGTCAGTACAACGCCCAGGAAGCGCTGGATATGGGGCTGGTTAACACCGTGGTGCCGATCGCCGATCTGGAAAAAGAGACCGTGCGCTGGTGTCGCGAAATGCTGCAAAACAGCCCAATGGCGCTGCGCTGCCTGAAAGCGGCCCTCAACGCCGACTGTGACGGTCAGGCGGGCCTTCAGGAGCTGGCAGGTAACGCCACCATGCTGTTCTATATGACCGAAGAGGGTCAGGAAGGGCGCAACGCGTTCAACGAAAAACGCCAGCCGGACTTCAGCAAATACAAACGGAACCCGTAATGCGTTGCGCGCAGGTTTACCGCTGGCAGATACCGATGGACGCGGGCGTGGTGCTGCGTGAACGGCGGTTAAAAACCCGTGACGGCTTTTGCGTGCATCTCCGGCAGAGCGAGCGGGAAGGGTGGGGCGAAATCGCCCCGCTTCCGGGCTTTAGCCTGGAAACGCTGGACGAGGCGCAGGCTGCGCTGATGGCCTGGACGTACGAATGGCGTGAGGGAGCAGATCCGGCGCTGCCGGACGTTCCTTCCGCCGCGTTCGGCATCAGCTGCGCGCTGGCAGAGCTGGACGGCAGTTTGCCGGAGGCGGCGAACTATCGCGCCGCGCCGCTCTGTACTGGCGATCCGGATGAACTTTTCGCGCTCCTTTCCGCGATGCCTGGCGAGAAGGTGGCGAAAATAAAGGTCGGCCTGTACGAAGCGGTGCGCGACGGGATGGTGGTTAATCTGTTACTGGAAGCCATTCCCGATCTGTACCTGCGCCTGGACGCCAACCGCGCCTGGACACCGCTCAGGGCGCAGCAGTTTGCGAAGTACGTCAACCCGACGTACCGCAACCGCATCGCGTTTCTCGAAGAGCCGTGCAAAACGCGCGACGACTCTCGCGCCTTCGCCCGGGAAACCGGCATCGCCATCGCCTGGGATGAGAGCCTGCGCGAAGCCGATTTCGCGTTTGCCGCCGAGCCGGGCGTCATGGCCGTGGTGATTAAGCCAACGCTGACCGGCAGCCTCGACAAGGTGCGCGAGCAGGTTGCGGCGGCCCATGCCGCAGGGCTGACGGCGGTGATCAGTTCATCCATCGAATCCAGCCTCGGCCTGACGCAGCTGGCGCGCATCGCTGCATGGTTAACGCCGGACACCGTTCCCGGTCTCGATACGCTAAACCTGATGCAGGCCCAGCTGATTCGCCAGTGGCCTGACAGCACCTTGCCGTGCCTCGACGTCGGGGCGCTGGAGCCATTGCGATGAGTTTTACCGACTGGCCGTGGCGGCACTGGCGCACCCGGCGTGCCGATAAACCCGCGCTGCGTTTAGACGATGTAACGCTCAGTTGGACTCAGCTGGGCAAGCGTATCGATCGTCTGGCAGCCGGTTTTCAGTCTCAGGGCGTTGCTGACGGTGACGGCGTCATGCTGCTCGCCCACAACCACCCGCAGACCCTGCTGGCCTGGCTGGCGCTGCTTCAGTGCGGCGCCCGCATTTTGCCGGTGAACCCTCAGCTTCCCCGTCCGCTGCTGGATGTCCTCCTGCCGCAGATGACCCTGCGTTTTGCGCTGGTGCTTAACGGTGAGTATGACGGTCTGCCCGCGCTGGCATTAAGAGAGGGCGAGGGGCAGGGGGGCGTGACGTGGCGGGCAGAACGACTGGCCTCAATGACGCTCACCTCCGGCTCCACCGGTTTGCCAAAAGCGGCGGTGCACACCTGTGCCGCCCACCTTGCCAGCGCAAAAGGGGTGCTGGCGCTGATGCCTTACGGCGATAGCGACGACTGGCTGCTCTCTCTGCCGCTGTTTCACGTCTCCGGTCAGGGGATTTTGTGGCGCTGGTTACAGGGCGGAGGCCGTCTCACCGTACGCGTAAAACAGCCGCTTGAGCAGGCGCTACAGGGCTGTACCCATGCCTCGCTGGTGCCAACGCAGCTGTGGCGACTGCTTAATTCACACCATCCCGTCGCGCTGAAAGCCGTGTTGCTCGGCGGGGCGGAAATCCCCGTTGCGCTGACCGAACAGGCGCGCGAGCAGGGGATCCGTACATTCTGCGGCTACGGTCTGACCGAGTTCGCCTCCACCGTCTGCGCCAAAGAGGCCGACGGCGCGCCGGACGTGGGCAGCGCGCTGCCGGGCAGAGACGTTCAGGTGGTAAACGGTGAAGTCTGGATCCGGGCGGAAAGCATGGCGGCAGGCTACTGGCGAGACGGCGCATTATTGCCGCTGGTCAATGCGCAGGGCTGGTTCGCCACCCGCGATCGCGGCGAGTGGCATGACGGACGCCTGACCATTCTGGGCCGAATGGACAATCTCTTTTTCAGCGGCGGAGAAGGGATCCAGCCGGAAGCGCTGGAGCGCGTTATCGCCACGCATCCGCAGGTAAGCCAGGCGTTTGTCGTTCCGCTGGATGATGCCGAGTACGGGCAACGCCCGGTGGCGGTGGTGGAATGCGAGCCGGGCACGGATATCACGCTGTTGCCGGAGTGGATTCAGGGCAGGCTGGCGCGCTTTGAGCAGCCGGTACACTGGCTGGCGCTGCCGTCAGAACTGAAAAATGGCGGGATTAAAATCTCCCGCCAGGCGTTAAAGCAGTGGGTCAATGCCCTGTTGAGGGGCTAATCAGCCGATATCCGGCTGCGGTTTGTGCTGGCGTCGGCGGATCCAGCGCAGCACCGGCGGCACGACAATCACCATAATCGCCATTGCCAGCAGGATCTTCGTCACGCTGCTCTCCCACAGGATCCCCATGTTGCCGTTGCTGATGGAGAGGGCGCGGCGCAGGTTCTGCTCCAGCATTTCCCCCAGCACAAACCCTAAAATCAGCGGCGACATCGGGAAGTGCATCTTGCGCAGAATGTAGCCCAGCACGCCGAGCAGCACCATCAACACCAGGTCGAAGGTGGTGCTGTGCACCGCGTACACCCCAACCGCAGAGACGGCGGCGATGGCCGGGACCAGGAACCACAGGGGAATGGTCAGCATGCGGGTGAACAGGCCGATCAGCGGGATGTTCATTACCAGCAGCATCACGTTGGCGATCAGCAGGGCGGCAATCAAACCCCAGACGATATCGGGCTGCTCGGTAAACATCGCCGGACCCGGGGTGATGTTATAGAGCGTCAGCGCGCCCATCATTACCGCCGTGGTGCCGGAGCCCGGCACGCCGAGGGTCAGCATCGGGATAAACGAGCCGCAGGCCGAGGCGTTATTCGCCGCCTCCGGCGCCGCCACGCCGCGGATATCGCCTTTGCCGAAGCTGTCGCTGTTACCGCTCAGCTTTTTCTCGGTCATGTAGGTGATGGCGCTGGCGATAGTCGCCCCCGCGCCGGGCAGAATGCCGACGAAGAAACCGATCACCGACGAACGCAGGGTGGCACCCACACACTGCGCCCCCTCTTTGGCATTAAAGAGCATACGTCCGGTTTTACGCACCAGCGTCTGCCCGCTGCTGGTATGTTCCAGCATCAGTAAGATTTCTGAGACAGAGAACAGACCAATCACCACGACGATAAACTGCACGCCGTCGGAGAGATGAACGCTGTCGAAGGTAAAACGATAAACCCCGGTGTTGGCATCCACGCCGACGGTGGCCAGACTGAGGCCAATCAACGCAGACAAAAACGACTTCAGCGGATTCTGCGCCATCATGCTGCCGAGACAGGCGATGGCGAACACCATCAGGGCAAAATACTCGGCCGGACCAAACGCCAGCGACCACTGGGCCAGCGCCGGGGCGAAGAGGATGATGCCGCCAATGGCGATCAGGGAGCCAAAGAACGAGCTGACGGCGGAAATAGAGAGCGCCACGCCGCCGCGTCCCTGCTGCGCCATTGGATAGCCATCCAGCGCGGTCATAATGGCGGCGGCATCGCCGGGCACGTTAAGCAGAATCGAGGAAATACGCCCCCCGTATTCGCAGCCGATATAAACCGTCGCCAGCAGGATCAGCGCCGATTCCGCAGGCAGGTGCAGCGCAAAGGCCAGCGGCAGTAAAATCGCCACGCCGTTGATAGGTCCAAGGCCCGGCAGCAGGCCGACGATGGTCCCGACGAAACAGCCGATCAGGGCGATCACCAGGTTTTCCGGGGTCATCGCTACCGCGAACCCCTGAGAGAGATAGATCCAGGTATCCATAGCGTGCTCCGTTAGTTAAACCATGCGCCAAGCGGCAGGGTCACGTCCAGCAGGCGGTCGAAGGCGTACCAGAGTAAAATGCCCAGTACGACCCCGGAGATCCCCGCCGCAGGCAGCGAGGCGTTAAATAGTATGCCAATCACCATCGTCAGCAGGGCGGTGGCAATCGGGAAGCCGAGCCATTCAAAGCCCCACGCGTACATCAGCAGGACAATCACCATTACCAGCAGACGTTGCAGCGTTCGGCGTGGCGGCCACTCCACGGTATCCGGATGGCGCAGCAGCAGCGCTACCGAGCAGAGCAGCATCAGGCCGACAATGCCGACGGGAAAGGGGCGTGGCCCCACGGGTTCATAGCTGTATTCGCTGTGGATCTGCCAGGCGACTAACATGCCGCCAATGCAGAGCAGCAGCCATATCCCGGCAAAAATGCGATCGCTCATAGCGCCTCCGGTTATTTCGCCAGGCCAAAGGCTTTCGCCTGTTCGCGGTAGTCATTCACCTGTTTTTTGACATACTCGTCCAGCTGCTTGCCGTTCAGGTTGAACTCAAACAGCCCGCGCAGATCGCGCTGTTTTTTGAACTCCTCGGTTTGCTGAAGTTTTGCGAAGGTATCCACCCACCACTGGTATTCGGCGTCGGTCACTTTTGGCCCGACGAAGAAGCCGCGGATGATCGGCCAGACCAGGTTATAACCCTGCTCTTTGGCGGTTGGGACGTCTGCCAGCTGGCCCGGCAGACGGTTTTCTGAGAAGACCGCCAGCACACGGATCTTATCCCCGCTCAGGTAGGGCAACATTTCGCTGAGATCGCCCGATACCGCCTGGACGTGATTGCCCATCAGCGCCGTCACCGGTTCGCCGCCGCCTTCAAAGGCCACGTAACGCATCTTGTGCGGATCCACTTTGGCCTGCTGCGCCAGCAGCGCGGCTTTCATCCAGTCCTGGCTGCCAATAGAGGCGCCCGCGCCAATGACCACGCTGTTCGGATCTTTTTCCATGGCGGTCAGCAGATCTTTCAGGGATTTCCACGGAGAGTCCGCGCGCACGGCGATCATGCCGTAATCGGTGCCTACGGTGGCGAGCCAGCGCACGTCATTCACGTCATAACGACCAAATTTCCCCTGTGACAGATTCAGCAGCGAACCGCCGGAGAAGGCCACCACTGTGCCCGCTTCGGCAGGGCGCTGGGCGACGATGGCGTTATAGGCTACCGCGCCCACGCCGCCGGGCATGTAGGTAACGCGCATCGGTTTCTCAATGGCCTTCGTCTCCAGCAGGCTGACCTGAATCAGCTTACAGGTCAGGTCGAAGCCGCCGCCGGGTTTGGCCGGGGCGATACATTCGGTACGGGATGGCGCGTCCTGCGCCTGGACGACAGAGGCACTCAACAGCAATACGCTTGCAGCAAGGGTAGAAAGTAATTGTTTTTTCATCGTTTATCCTCACGCCGGAGAACCGGGAGTACGGGTACGGGTGTCTTTTTTCTGATTATGTGAACCACCTTGTAGCGGTTCCGTTGCGTGATTGTTAAAACAATAACCTTTCATTTCCCTTTCACTGCGACACCAACTTTACAGGATGTGATATGCGTCTCTTACTGGCGGAAGATAATCGTGAGCTGGCTCACTGGCTGGAAAAAGCGCTGGTACAAAACGGATTTGCCGTGGATTGCGTCAACGATGGACGGGCGGCCGATCATCTTTTGCAGGGAGAAAACTATGCCGTCGCGATCCTTGATATCGGCATGCCCGGTTTCGACGGGCTGGAGGTGGTGCATCGGCTGAGAAAGCGCGGGCAGACGTTGCCCGTGCTGTTTCTTACCGCCCGCAGCAACGTGGCAGACAGGGTTAAGGGGCTGAATGCCGGGGCGGATGACTACCTGCCGAAACCGTTCGAGCTGGAGGAGCTTGATGCCCGCCTGCGTGCGCTGCTGCGCCGCAGTGAAGGGCGAACCCAGGAGCGCCAGCGGCTGGGAGAGCTGGAGTACGATGATGAAGGCTTTTTTCTGCTGCGCGATGAACCCCTTTCCCTCACGCCGCGCGAACTCTCTTTGCTGAAGGTGCTGATGCACCGTCGGACCCGTCCCGTCTCCCGGCAACAGCTTTTCGACCAGGTGTTCAGCCTGAACGACGACGTCAGCCCCGAGAGCATCGATCTCTATATTCACCGCCTGCGTAAGAAGCTGACCGGCAGCGGCGTGCGGATCACCACCCTCCGGGGGCTGGGCTACGTGCTGGAGTGCGGCGATGAAGTGGGTTAAGCCGCAGTCGCTTTACCTGCAACTTTTGCTTTTTCTGGGTTTGCCGCTGCTGCTGTTATGGGGGCTGTCAGCCTTTAACAGCTACGTTAGCGCGCTACAGGCGGCGACGCAGGCCTATGACCGCACGCTGTTATCCTCGGCGCGCACGGTGTCAGAGCGGCTGGTGGTGCACAACGGCAAGCTCCAGGTGAACGTGCCGTGGGTCGTGCTCGACAGCTTCGAGCTGAACATGAACGATCGCCTCTACTACAAGGTCGTGGACCCTGACGGGCGGACGATCTCCGGCTATGACGATCTGCCGAATATGCCCCCCTCCACGTCGCGCACCTCCCACTATCCGGCGCTGGCGTGGTTTTATCATACCGAGTATCGCGGGCAGGCGATCCGCGTGGCGAAGCTGCTCCAGCCGGTTAACGAGGACAGTGTGTTCGGCATGGCGGAAATCTACGTCGCCGAAACGTTGCAGTCGCGGCGCTATCTGGCCACTCAGCTGCTGTTTTCCTCGCTCGTGTCGCAGGGGCTGCTGGTGCTGCTGACGCTGGTCCTGACCGCGTGGCTGCTGCGTCGCGTGCTGCGCCCGATGCGGCAGCTCTCTTCGCTGATGGTGCGCCGTGAGCCCGGGCTGCTGGCTCCGCTGCCGGAGCTGCTGCCCTGGTCGGAAACGCGGCTGCTGATTGTGGCATTTAACCGCTATATCGACAGGTTACGCGGCGTGCTTTCGCGACAGGCGCGCTTTAATGCTGACGCCTCACACCAGCTCAAAACGCCGCTGGCGGTGCTGAAAACCCAGGTATCGGTTGCCCTGACGCGTAACGATCCGGCCCTGTGGCAGGAGAGCTTACGGGCGATGAACGTCACGCTGGATAACACCATCGTGCTGACAGAAAGGCTGTTGCAGCTTTCAGCGGTGAAGCGAAAAGAGCAGGGGGAGCGACAGTTTGCCCCTGTCGATCTGGTGCAGGTGGTGCAAAACTGCTGCTTTTCCCGGCTGGCGCAGGCGCGCAGCAAGGGTATCGATCTCGGTTATGACGGCGTACAGCAGCCGGTAATGATTGAGGGTGATGACGTGCTGCTGGGTGAACTCTGCGCCAACCTGCTGGGGAACGCGATCAAATACACGCCGGAGCAGGGCATCGTGACGGTGTACCTGCGCACGGCTAACGATGCCGTTGAGCTGAGCGTGGAGGACAGCGGACCGGGTATTGCTGAAGACCAGATCTCCCAGGCCATGCTGCCGTTTCACCGTCTGGAAAACGTGGGTGATGCCGCCGGGTCCGGCATTGGCCTGGCGCTGGCTAACGATATTGCCCGCCTGCACCGCAGCCATCTTCAGCTGATGCCCAGTGAAAATCTGGGTGGGCTGAGCGTGAAAATGCGCTTTCTGATGCTGATATAAATGCCGATATTATCAAATCGTTACAAACTAATTGCCTGCCGCACGCGGAGTCCATTGATCACACAGGCAGGCAGGTTAAAATCTCGCGGTTTTTGGACATCTCTGAATAAATTGTGCGGGATCACGACAATGAAAAAAGTGGCATTAATGGGCTTAAGCGGCCTGATGTTTGTTTCAGCAGCGGCAAACGCAATTTCCTTCAACGGCTCGGCGGGACAAGATTATACCCATCTGGGCTTCGGTCTTGGCACGGACAGCGCAGGCCTGGCAATGACCGGCGGCTGGACGCATAACGACGACGACGGCGATGCGGCAAGCCTGGGCCTCGGCTTCAACGTGCCGTTGGGTCCCTTCCTGGCGACCGTCGGCGGTAAAGGCATTTACACCAACCCGAACGAGGGCGACGAAGGCTACGCGGCGGCAGTGGGCGGCGGCTTGCAGTGGAAAATTGGCGACAGCTTTGGCCTGTTCGGTGAGTACTACTACTCTCCTGATTCCCTCTCCAGCGGCATCGACAGCTATCAGGAAGCTAACGCCGGCGCGCGCTGGACCATCGTGCGTCCAATCACCATCGAAGCGGGTTATCGCTATCTGAACCTGGCCGGTAAAGACGGCAACCGCGACAACGCCCTGGCAGACGGCCCGTACGTTGGCGTTAGCGCCGGTTTCTAATCCTCTCGGCGCGGCGTTCAGTCGCGCCAGTTTCTCTCTTCCCCCAGTCTTTGATTGCGCTATAGTGTTTTGACCATTGAAATGGGAGAACACAATGATAAACGTGGAAATGTTATCCACTGGCGACGAAGTGCTTCATGGGCAAATCATTGATACCAATGCCGCCTGGCTCGCCGATCTCTTCTTTGAGCAAGGATTATCGTTAACGCGCCGCAACACCGTAGGTGACAACCTTGAGTCGCTGGTCAACGTTCTGCGCGAGCGCAGCGAACGCTGCGACGTGCTGATTGTGAACGGCGGGCTGGGACCCACCAGCGACGATCTCAGCGCGCTGGCCGCCGCCACGGCCAAAGGCGAAGGCCTGGTCCTGCACGAGGCGTGGCTGGCGCAGATGGAGCGCTTTTTCTCCGGGCGTGGCCGCGTGATGGCCCCCAGCAACCGCAAGCAGGCTGAAATTCCCGCCAGCGCGGAACTGATTGATAACCCGGTCGGCACCGCCTGCGGGTTTGCCGTTCAGTTGAACCGCTGCCTGATGTTCTTCACTCCGGGCGTGCCGTCGGAATTTAAAGTGATGGTCGAGCAGCAGATCCTGCCGCGCCTGCGCGCGCGCTTTACGCTGCCTGAACCGCCGCTGTGCCTGCGTCTGACCACCTTTGGTCGCTCGGAAAGCGATCTGGCTCAGAGCCTCGATCACCTGCAACTGCCTCCCGGCGTGTCGATGGGCTATCGCTCCTCCATGCCGATTATTGAACTGAAGCTGACCGGACCGGCGTCAGAGAAAGCCGCTATGCTGGCACTGTGGCCGGAAGTGCGGCGCGTCGCCGGGGAAAGCCTGATTTTCGAAGGCACGGAAGGGCTGCCGGCGCAGATCGCAGCGCATTTGCAGTCCCGCCAGCTGAGCGTGACGTTAAGCGAGCAGTTTACCGGTGGGCTTCTGGCGCTTCAGCTTACCCGGGCGGGTGCGCCGCTGCTGGCCAGTGAAGTGGTGCCGTTCCAGCAGGAGACGCTGGCGCAGACGGCGCGCTGGGCATCCGAGCGCAGAGTGAAGCATTTTGCCGGACTGGCGCTGTTTGTGGGCGGGCTGGATGAGGAGCACCTCAACTTTGCCCTGGCAACGCCGGAAGGAACGCACGCCCTGCGCGTCAGGATGAGCATTACCCGCCACAGCCTGGCCGTACGTCAGGAGGTGTGCGCGATGATGGCGCTGAACATGCTGCGCCGCTGGCTGAACGGGAAAGAGGTCGCCAGTGAGCACGGCTGGATCAACGTCGTGGAATCGCTGTTCGTAGAGTGAGAGTGTGCCGGGGCAGTGTCCCCGGCAACGGTTACGCCAGCGCTTTTGCCAGCAAGGTAATGGGTTGTTCACAGCGTTTGCTGGTGGACATCTCGATCTGCCACTTGCAGGTTTCACAGTCCGTCACCACGATATCTGCGCCGCTCTCTTTAATCTGCCGGAACAGCGGCGCGCCAATGGCCTGTGACGTTGGGTAGTTTTCACGCTTGAATCCGTAGGTGCCAGCGATGCCGCAGCAGCGTGAGTCCAGCACCGTCAGCTCCAGCCCCGGGATCAGCCGCAGCAGCTCAAGCGTATAGATCGACCAGCCCATCTTCTCCATATGACATGGCGTGTGATATACCACCTTCAGCGGCAATTTGCCCAGCGGTAACGTCTGCCCGCTGTCCAGTTTGCGCCAGAGAAAACGGGTCGCCAGCTCAATGTGCTCGCGCAGGCCGGTGTTATCCACATCCAGCAGATGCGGATATTCATCGCGCAGCGTGAAGGTACAGGTTGACGACGTCGCCAGTACCGGTATCCCTTTGTCGACGATCGCCTCACGTAAAGAGGTGACGTTGCTGCTCGCCTGCTTGCGCGCTTTGTCGATGAAACCGTTGGCAATCAGCGGAACGCCGCAGCACTTTTCTTTGCTCAGCAGCTGAACGCCCGTCCCCATGGCGTTCAGCACTTTCAGCAGGTCTTTTCCCAGCTGCGGATGGTTGTAGTTCACGTAGCAGCCGTGGAAGAAGGCGACCTGCTCAGCGAACTGCGCCTGTTCTGCCGCCACGGATTTATACCAGCGGCGGAAGGTGCCGTGAGAATATTTCGGCAGACTGCGGTGATGGTCGATTTTGAGCGTCGCATCCAGCAGCCTGCGCACCGGCTTCAGGGCGGTGGCGGCATTGACGGCCGGTGCGAAAGGCGTCGAGAGGCTGCCCATTAGATCGGTGTGGCTCAGTATCGCGTCACGCAGCGTCGGTTTTTTCGTACTGTAGCGGGCGCGGGCGCGCTGGATGATATCGCCTATTTTCACGTCCGACGGGCAGGCAACTTCGCAGCGTTTGCAGTTGATGCAGTATTTCAGCGCCTCGTCGTAGAGCGCGCCATCCTTCAGGCGCAGACGCTCCCCGTCGGGACCGGCCTGTTTCGGGCCGGGATAGCGCGGATCGACGCCGCTGACCGGGCAAACCGTGGTGCAGACCGTGCATTTGATACAGCTTTCAAATCGGGTGTCGTTCATTGTGCTCTCTCCCTGCGATGGATAATCTGCTCCGCGACATGCAGCGCGGTGACGGCGCAGACGCCGCCACCGCAGCCCTGCGCCACGGGATCGTACCCGCCCAGAACCGAGCCGATGGCGTAAAGATTTTCAACCGGTTCCCCGCCCAGCCGCGGGCGCAGTTGGCTGTCGACGATCACGCCGAACTGCTGCCAGGGCTGCGGGGTGAAGAAATCGCTTTGATACCAGTCCGCGCGGGAAGCGCTTTGCCGGACATCCAGCCCGAGTATTGCCTCACGCACGCCATCCCGGCTGCTCAGCAGACCGTTACTGAAGAAACTGCCGCTTGCCAGCACCGTAAAGCGTGCGCGAAGCGGGATGTCGCCGTGGTTGCGGGTCCAGATTTCGCTTACCGCGCCCTCAGCCAGGGTGATTTTTTTCACCTCGTCGCCTGCCATCCAGACGCCACCCTGGGCAACAAACTGACGCTGAAGCTGGGTGTGCAGACGAATGCCGGGCACGGAAGGGGGGAGCGTCGGCAGTAAACCGAGCGTACAGGGCAGGCGCGCCGAGAGCCAGCGCCAGAGCCGGTTGTCCGTTAAGCCAAAACAGGCGGGCATAAACAGGGCGTCGCAGGTCTCGCCGAGCGGTTGAAGCGCCGCGTACAGCTGCGGCCAGTAACTTTCATTATCCAGCAGGCGGGCAATGTTCACCGCACGAAACTCGCTGGGGTTTTCGCGCAGCACGTCGAGTTCGGGGAGAACAATCTCCGCCGTATCCACCTGAACACCCTGCTGTCTGAGAGACGCGGCGGCCAGATGTGGCTGGAAATCGAGGAAGCCGCTGATCCCCACCACCCGCACGCGCTCGGCAGCGATGGGAGCGACAGGCACCTCTTCCGGGCTAAGCCAGGCGGCGCGCAGGGTGCCGAGTGGCGTGACGCGCTGATGGTTTTGCTCGGCGTCACCCTGCATGCGTGCACCGCAGGTGGTGAGCAGGTGTTCGGTTTCGCAGGCAAAGCGGGCCATATTCTCTGCGCCCGTCAGGCGGTAGGGATGTTCAGGCGGCAGATCGGCGAACGATAGCGCGCCCAGTAAATCCAGCGAGCCGGAGGAGAAGTGCAGAGCACTCTGACCGCGAGTGACAATGGCGCAGCGCAGACCCCGCTGCGTCAGTTTGAGGCCGCACAGCAGGCCCGCCAGCCCCCCACCCACAATCACGGTATCAAATTTCATGGTTGTGCTCCTTCTCCAGACCGCAAAGCCCCTGATAGACCCAGCGGGTAAATTCGCTTTCGCGCAGGGCATCGCCCCAGGCGACGGGCTGAATGCCTTTCCAGCGCTCGTTTAAAAAATCGCTGAGTTGGGCAAGCGACTGGGTTGACGTGGTGGCGTGAAAACGTTGCAGCAGCCCGGCGGCACGGCAGGCGCACAGCTCCCCCTGACAGGTGCCCATCCCGACGCGCGTGCGGCGGCGTAAATCGAGCAGGTTGTTCACCGTCAGGTTTTCCACGGCATACTGCACCTCGCCTGCGGTCACGGCTTCGCATTCGCACACCAGGCTGCGGCTGAGTCGCCCTTCACCGAGCCAGGTCGGGGTGCGGTCGCCGTGGCGGTAAATCGCCGAACCGCGAAGCGGGGCAGGGAGTGAAATGATTTTGTGCAGCGTTTTTTCTGTCGATTGCTGCGAGCCGGGCAGGGCCTGTTCCGCCGTCACGCACGGCGCGGTGTTGCCGAGCTTACGGCAGACGGCATCGGTGGCCCACTGGGCCATCAGCCGGTAGGTCATCAGCTTGCCGCCGGTAATGGTGATAAATCCGTCCATGCCGTCACGTTCGGCGTGATCGAGCAGTACGATGCCGCGGCTGACGTTACGCCCGCTCGGATCGTTATCGCTGGCGACGAGGGGACGCACGCCCGCGTAGGCACGCAGAATACGCGTCTGCGCCATCACCGGGGCCAGCTTTTCCCCTTCGCGCAGCAGGATATCCACCTCTTCAGCGGTGACGCGGTTGTAATCAATTTCGCTGTAGTCCACATGCATTGAGGTCGTGCCGATTAACGAAATGGTGTCCCCCGGCACGAGGATATCGGCGTCAGACGGTTTACGGCAGCGGTTGATGACATGGTTATTGATGCGGTGGTCGAGGATCAGCAGCGAGCCTTTCGCCGGGAACATGCGCACCGACAGGTCCGCGTATTCCGCGATGCGCTGGCCCCAGATCCCCGCCGCGTTGACCACGACGGCGGCATACAGCTCGCGGTGTTCGTTGTACTGCGCATCAAACACGCGCACTCCGCGCACGGTATTCCCTTCGCGAATAAGCCCGGTGACGTGATGCCCGGTCAGGATCTGGGCGCCATGTTCCCGCGCGTCGAGCATATTGGCGGCGGTCAGGCGGAAAGGATCAACGGTTCCGTCCGGTACTTTTACCGCGCCCAGTAACGCCGGGTTTACCGAGGGTTCAAGACGGCGCGCCTGCGCAGGATCGATCGCCTCGGCCTGAATGCCTGCCGCCGTGCAGGCGGTGATAAAGGTTTGCTGAAAGCCGAGGTCGTCTTCTGGAAGGGTGATAAAAAGACCGTTGGTCGGTTCAACGCAGTGGCGGGCGATGCGCCTGAGGATCTGGTTTTCAGCGATACACTCGCGCGCTGACTCAGCGTCAGTGACCGCATAGCGGGCGCCGCTGTGCAACAGACCGTGGTTACGTCCCGTCGCGCCGGTGGCGATATCGTGGCGTTCCAGAAGCGTGACGCTCAATCCCCGCAGGGCGCAGTCGCGTGCGATGCCGGCACCCGTCGCGCCACCGCCAATGATAATCACATCGCTGAAGCGTGGATCGTGAATTGTCATTGCCTTTCCTCTATGTTCGTTTTTTTGCATTTAGCCACATTGATCGTGTGGTTTGTTTGATTTCGAACATAAACGCGCGAAATTCGAAAGTGAAACGTGATTTCATGCGCTTTTTTGCGCATTCTGTCATATTTCTGTAACAATCTGTGCGTTGATTCACAGTAACATTCACCGTGATTTCTTAACATCGCCGCCTCTGTAGCCGGGCGCGAGATGCCCGGTCATTTTTTGAAAGGCCACGGAGGCTGTTATGCTCAGTATCTTTAAACCTGCGCCACATCGGGCGCGACTGCCAGAGGCAGAGATTGATCCTCTCTACCGCCGTCTGCGTTGGCAAATCTTCCTCGGGATCTTCTTCGGGTATGCGGCGTACTATCTGGTACGTAAAAACTTTGCGCTCGCCATGCCGTACCTGGTGGAGCAGGGCTTCTCTCGCGGCGATCTGGGATTTGCGCTGTCGGGGATCTCCATCGCGTACGGTTTTTCAAAGTTCATTATGGGGTCGGTGTCGGATCGTTCGAATCCGCGCGTGTTCCTGCCCGCCGGTCTGATCCTCGCGGCAGCGGTGATGCTGTTCATGGGCTTTGTGCCGTGGGCGACCTCAAGCATTGCCATCATGTTCGTGCTGCTGTTCCTCTGCGGCTGGTTCCAGGGGATGGGATGGCCGCCATGCGGACGCACCATGGTTCACTGGTGGTCACAGAAAGAGCGTGGTGGAATTGTATCGGTCTGGAACTGTGCGCATAATGTCGGGGGCGGGCTTCCGCCGCTGCTGTTCCTGCTGGGGATGGCCTGGTTCAACGACTGGCATGCCGCGCTCTATATGCCAGCCTTTGGCGCCATTCTGGTGGCGATTATCGCCTTCGCTCTGATGCGCGACACCCCACAGTCCTGCGGCCTGCCGCCGATCGAAGAGTATAAAAACGACTACCCGGATGATTACAGCGAGAAGCACGAAGAAGAGCTGACGGCAAAGCAGATCTTCATGAAGTACGTGCTGCCGAACAAGCTGCTGTGGTACATCGCGGTGGCGAACGTGTTTGTCTACCTGTTGCGTTACGGCATCCTCGACTGGTCCCCGACTTACCTGAAAGAGGTGAAGCACTTCGCGTTGGATAAATCTTCCTGGGCCTATTTCCTGTATGAATACGCGGGCATTCCCGGCACGCTGATCTGCGGCTGGATGTCGGACAAAGTGTTTAAGGGCAACCGTGGGGCAACGGGCGTGTTCTTTATGACGCTGGTGACCATCGCGACGGTCGTTTACTGGCTTAACCCGCCGGGTAATCCGGGTGTGGATATGGCCTGTATGATCGTTATCGGCTTCCTGATTTATGGTCCGGTTATGCTGATCGGCCTGCACGCGCTGGAGCTGGCACCGAAGAAAGCGGCAGGCACGGCTGCGGGCTTTACCGGTCTGTTCGGCTATCTCGGCGGTTCGGTCGCGGCGAGCGCCATTGTGGGCTATACCGTTGACTTCTTCGGCTGGGACGGCGGCTTTATGGTGATGATCGGCGGAAGCGTGCTGGCGGTACTGCTGCTGGTTGTTGTGATGATTGGTGAAAAACGTCACCACGCCGAAGTGCTGGCGCGTCGTCAATAAGGAGCATTGCGATGAAATTAACTCAGTTAGCAACCGGCCTGCTGCTGGCGGGCCTGATGACAGGCTCCGCGCTGGCGGCAGATAAGATCGTGATCGCCCACCGTGGCGCCAGCGGTTATCTGCCGGAGCATACGCTGCCGGCAAAAGCGATGGCCTATGCTCAGGGCGCGGATTATCTGGAGCAGGATTTGGTGATGACGAAGGACGACCAGCTGGTCGTTCTGCATGACCACTATCTTGACCGCGTCACGGACGTGGCGGAGCGTTTCCCGGATCGCGCCCGTAAAGATGGTCGCTACTACGCTATCGACTTCACGCTGGCGGAGATCCGCTCGCTGAAGTTTACCGAGGGCTTCGAGATTGAAAACGGTAAGAAGGTACAGGTCTATCCGGGACGTTTCCCGATGGGCAAGTCTGACTTCCGTATTCACACCTTCGAAGAGGAGATCGAGTTTGTTCAGGGGCTGAACCACTCGACAGGAAAAAATATCGGTATCTACCCGGAAATCAAAGCGCCGTGGTTCCACCATCAGGAAGGAAAGGACATTGCCGCGAAGACGCTGGAGGTACTGAAAAAGTACGGCTACACCAGCAAGCAGGATAAGGTTTTCCTGCAATGTTTCGATGCCGCGGAACTGAAGCGCATCAAAACTGAGCTGGAGCCGAAGATGGGGATGGATCTCAATCTGGTGCAGCTGATTGCCTATACCGACTGGAATGAAACCCAGGAAAAACAGCCGGACGGGAAGTGGGTGAACTACAGCTACGACTGGATGTTTAAGCCGGGCGCGATGAAGCAGATTGCGCAGTACGCTGACGGCATCGGGCCGGATTATCACATGCTGGTGGCGGAAGGCTCAACGCCTGGCCACGTGAAGCTGACGGCGATGGTGAAAGAGGCGCACGCCAGCAAGATGCAGGTGCATCCGTACACGGTGCGTGCCGATCAGCTGCCGCCATATGCCACCGATGTGAATCAGCTTTACGAGGTGTTGTATAAGCAGGCGGACGTGGACGGGCTGTTTACGGATTTCCCGGATAAAGCGGTGACGTTCTTAAAATAGAAAAAGGGCCGTAAGGCCCTTTTTTACATCTCGATCTCAATATCGCCTTTTGCCCGGCAGCAGCAGGGCAAAATTTCCCCTTCATTGATAAAGGCCAGCGGTTCGGTCAGCCAGTCCACCTGGCCTGCGACAAGACGGCAGCGGCACGAACCGCAATAGCCTTCACGACACTGGTACTCTACCTCAACCTGATGCGCTTCAAGCGCCACCAGCAGAGAAGGATGCTCTTCCTGGCACAACACCTCTGTACCAGAAAGGCTCAGCGTTACGCGGCTCATCAGAGCTGGAAGTCGCTCAGGTCGTCGGTGTTGACTTCAGAATCAATCTGACCGACCAGATAAGAACTCACTTCCACTTCCTGCGGCGCAACCTGCACGTTATCGGACACCAGCCAGGTATTGATCCACGGAATTGGGTTAGAGCGCGTCTGGAATGGCAGATCGAGACCCACAGCCTGCATGCGGATGTTAGTGATGTACTCCACGTACTGGCACAGAATGTCTTTGTTCAGGCCAATCATGGAGCCGTCGCGGAACAGGTAGTCTGCCCACTCTTTCTCCTGCTGGGCGGCCTGCAAGAACAGGTCGTAGCACTCCTGCTTGCACTCTTCGGCGATTTCCGCCATCTCCGGGTCGTCCGCACCGCTGCGCAGCAGGTTTAGCATATGCTGGGTGCCGGTCAGGTGCAGGGCTTCGTCACGGGCGATCAGACGGATAATTTTGGCGTTACCTTCCATCAGCTTGCGCTCGGCAAACGCGAAGGAGCAGGCGAAGCTCACGTAGAAGCGGATTGCTTCCAGCGCGTTGACGCTCATCAGGCACAGATAGAGCTGCTTTTTCAGGGCCCGCAGGTTTACGGTAACGGTTTTGCCGTTCACGTTATGCGTGCCTTCGCCCAGCAGATGCCAGTAGCTGGTCATCTCGATCAGCTCGTCGTAGTAGTGCGCAATGCCTTCGGCGCGCTTCTGGATCTGTTCGTTGGTGACGATATCGTCAAACACCACCGCCGGATCGTTCACAATGTTGCGGATGATGTGAGTGTAAGAGCGGGAGTGGATCGTCTCGGAGAACGCCCAGGTTTCTACCCAGGTTTCCAGCTCAGGAATCGAGATTAGCGGCAGCAGCGCCACGTTCGGACTACGTCCCTGAATGGAGTCCAGCAGCGTCTGGTACTTCAGGTTGCTGAGGAAGATGTGCTTTTCGTGTTCCGGCAGCGCCTGGAAATCGATACGGTCGCGGGAAACGTCAACTTCTTCCGGACGCCAGAAGAAGGAGAGTTGCTTTTCAATCAGCTTTTCGAAGATGTCATATTTTTGCTGATCGTAGCGTGCCACGTTGACCGGCTGGCCGAAGAACATCGGCTCTTTGAGCTGGTCGTTTTTCGTCTGTGAAAAGGTGGTATATGCCATTGCGGTGAGTCCTGTGGTGTTATTTCCCCTCACCCCGGCCCTCTCCCACAGGGAGAGGGGGAAAGAGTTCCCTCTCCCTGTGGGAGAGGGTTAGGGTGAGGGAATTTATTAGATCTTACATGCGCCGCTTTCGCAGCCATCGTCCTGAATTGACGGCGCCAGGTCGTCCTGGGCGTCTTCCGCACCATCACGGGTGTTGTGATAGTACAGCGTTTTCACGCCAAATTTGTAGGCGGTCAGCAGGTCTTTCAGCAGCTGCTGCATCGGTACCTTGCCGGACGGGAAGCGCGTCGGGTCGTAGTTAGTATTGGCAGAGATCGACTGGTCGATAAACTTCTGCATGATACCCACCAGTTGGAGGTAGCCGTCGTTGTTTGGCATTTCCCACAGCAGCTCGTAGTTGTCACCCAGCGTTTCGTAATCCGGTACCACCTGACGCAGCACGCCGTCTTTCGACGCTTTAATGCTGACGTGCCCGCGCGGTGGCTCAATACCGTTAGTGGCGTTGGAGATCTGCGAAGAGGTCTCGGACGGCATCAGGGCAGAGAGCGTGGAGTTACGCAGGCCGTGAGTTTTAATGGACTCGCGCAGGCCTTCCCAGTCGAGGTGCAGCGGCTCGCTGACGATCGCATCCAGGTCTTTTTTATAGGTGTCGATCGGCAGAATGCCTTTCGCGTAAGTGGTTTCGTTGAACCACGGGCACGCGCCTTGCTCTTTCGCCAGCTCGTTAGAGGCTTTCATCAGGTAGTACTGGATCGCTTCGAACGTCTGGTGCGTCAGATTGTTGGCGCTGCCGTCGGAGTAACGCTTGCCGTTTTTCGCCAGCCAGTAGGCGAAGTTGATTACGCCGATACCTAAAGTGCGACGGCCCATTGCGCCGCGTTTTGCCGCCGGGATTGGGTAATCCTGGTAGTCCAGCAGGGCGTCGAGGGCACGAACAGCCAGCACCGCCAGCTCTTCCAGCTCGTCCAGGCTCTTAATCGCACCCAGGTTGAACGCAGAGAGCGTACACAGCGCGATTTCGCCGTTTTCGTCGTTCACATCGTCCAGCGGTTTGGTCGGCAGGGCGATCTCCAGGCACAGGTTGGACTGGCGCACTGGGGCAACCACCGGATCGAACGGGCTGTGGGTGTTGCAGTGGTCAACGTTCTGGATGTAGATACGGCCGGTAGAAGCACGTTCCTGCATCATCAGGGAGAACAGATCGACCGCCTTCACGCGCTGCTTACGGATGCTGTCGTCTTTTTCATATTTGGTGTACAGACGCTCGAACTCATCCTGATCGGCGAAGAACGCGTCATACAGGCCCGGGACGTCGGATGGGCTGAACAGGGTGATGTCTTCCCCTTTCAGCAGGCGGGTGTACATCAGCTTGTTGATCTGCACGCCGTAGTCCATGTGACGCACGCGGTTGCCTTCCACGCCGCGGTTGTTCTTCAGAACCAGCAGGCTTTCCACTTCCAGGTGCCACATCGGGTAGAACAGGGTCGCAGCGCCACCGCGCACGCCGCCCTGAGAGCAGGATTTTACTGCCGTCTGGAAGTGCTTGTAGAACGGGATACAGCCGGTGTGGAACGCTTCACCGCCGCGGATTGGACTGCCAAGCGCACGGATACGACCGGCGTTGATGCCGATACCGGCACGCTGGGAAACGTATTTCACGATGGCGCTGGAGGTCGCGTTGATGGAATCCAGGCTGTCACCGCACTCGATCAGCACGCAGGAGCTGAATTGACGGGTAGGGGTGCGCACGCCAGACATGATTGGCGTAGGCAGAGAAATCTTGAACGTCGACACCGCATCGTAGAAACGCTTCACGTAGTCCAGACGGGTTTCGCGTGGATAATTAGAGAACAGGCAGGCGGCCACCAGAATATAGAGGAACTGGGCGCTTTCGTAGATCTCACCGGTTACACGGTTCTGAACCAGGTATTTGCCTTCGAGCTGCTTCACCGCCGCGTAGGAGAAGTTCATGTCGCGCCAGTGATCGATAAACCCGTTCATCTGCTCGAACTCTTCTTCCGTATAGTCTTCCAGCAGATGCGTGTCGTATTTGCCCAGCTCAACCATTTTCACTACGTGATCGTAAAGCTTCGGCGGCTCGAACTGACCGTAGGCTTTTTTACGCAGGTGGAAAATCGCCAGACGCGCAGCGAGGTACTGATAATCCGGTGCGTCGCGGGAGATCAGATCTGCCGCTGCTTTGATAATGGTTTCGTGGATATCAGACGTTTTGATGCCGTCGTAGAACTGAATGTGAGAACGCAGTTCAACCTGGGAGATAGATACGTTGTTCAGTCCTTCTGCTGCCCAGTCGAGAACTCGATGGATTTTGTCCAGATTGATACGCTCGGTGGTACCGTCGCGCTTTGTCACCAGCAGACTCTGATTCATGTGGGTTTTTACCTGTCCGTGAAATAAAAAATATCCCCCCGCTTATCCACAGACCCGTCTTGTGACTAACTCTGTGGATAAATACTACATATAGGGGTTTTGCGATAAGAAGAACGCTATATGGTGAGTATTCTAGTAAGGATTCTTTTCAGTACAAGGGTTGATTTTGACGTTAAATTGAGGTTGTGAAAGGGTAAAAAAGGCTAAGTCCTCGTGCCGTAAGGCCTGGAAGAGATGTCAATAATTAAGAAAAAAAATTCAAAATTTGATCGAGTGCTGATTTCTTCAACGGGAGGTCAGAATTGCGCAACATGATGTCGCGCAATCTTTATAAGAATAACGAATGACGTTAGTCGTTTTTGGCGGTTGTGTGCAACATATAGTTAACATCCACACCCGGGGCAAGTTTGAATTTATCCGTCAACGGGTTGTAGTGCAGGCCCGTCATGTGCTGCTCCTTAAGCCATGTCTGGTCAACCCAGCCCAGCAGTTCGGCAGGCTTGATGAACTTCTTCACGTCGTGCGTCCCTTTCGGCACCATGCGCAGCACATATTCCGCGCCTACCACGGCCATCAGCCAGGCTTTGCCGTTGCGGTTGATGGTCGAGAAGAAGACCTGTCCACCCGGTTTCACCAGGTTTGCACAGGCGCTGACGACCGACTGCGGATCGGGAACGTGCTCCAGCATCTCCATGCAGGTCACCACGTCATACTGGTGCGCATGTTTTGCCGCGTGCTCTTCCACGGTTTCCTGAACGTATTCTACCTGTATGCCGGACTCCAGCGCATGAAGACGCGCAACCTGTAGAGGTTCGAAGCCCATGTCCAGACCGGTGACGGTGGCCCCTTCACGCGCCATACTTTCCGCCAGGATGCCGCCGCCGCAGCCGACGTCGAGCACTTTCTTACCGAACAGACCGCCGGAACGCTCCGCGATATAGCCCAGACGCAGCGGGTTAATACGATGCAGAGGTTTGAACTCACCTTCGAGATCCCACCAGCGGGACGCCACCGCTTCAAATTTGGCAATCTCTTCGTGGTCAACGTTGTGAGCCACCGGGGATTTTTCGGCATTCATGGGCGCTTTTACTCCTTATTTAGCAAGACAAATGAGTATATCAGGCAATCCCTGTGAATAAAGCGTATAGGTTTACCTGTATCACCGCGGCTGTGTTATAATTTGCGACCTTTGAATCCGGGATACAGTAGAGGGATAGCGGTTAGATGAGCGACCTTGCGAGAGAAATTACACCGGTTAACATCGAGGAAGAGCTGAAAAGCTCCTATCTGGACTATGCGATGTCGGTCATTGTTGGCCGTGCGCTGCCGGACGTCCGCGATGGCCTGAAGCCGGTACACCGTCGCGTACTATACGCCATGAACGTATTGGGCAATGACTGGAATAAAGCCTACAAAAAATCTGCCCGTGTCGTTGGTGACGTAATCGGTAAATACCATCCTCATGGTGATTCCGCGGTGTACGACACCATTGTCCGTATGGCGCAGCCCTTCTCGCTGCGTTACATGCTGGTAGATGGTCAGGGTAACTTTGGTTCTATCGACGGCGACTCCGCCGCGGCAATGCGTTATACGGAAATCCGTCTGGCGAAGATTGCCCATGAGCTGATGGCTGACCTGGAAAAAGAGACGGTTGATTTCGTTGATAACTACGACGGCACGGAAAAAATTCCTGACGTCATGCCAACGAAGATCCCAAACCTGCTGGTGAACGGTTCGTCCGGTATCGCCGTCGGTATGGCAACCAACATTCCGCCGCACAATATCACGGAAGTGATCAACGGCTGCCTGGCCTACATTGACGATGAAGACATCAGCATTGAAGGGCTGATGGAACACATCCCTGGCCCGGACTTCCCGACGGCGGCAATCATCAATGGCCGTCGCGGTATTGAAGAAGCGTACCGTACCGGTCGCGGCAAGATTTACATCCGTGCCCGCGCCGAAGTGGAAGCGGACGCCAAAACCGGCCGTGAAACCATTATTGTTCACGAGATCCCGTATCAGGTGAACAAAGCGCGACTGATTGAAAAAATCGCCGAGCTGGTAAAAGAAAAACGCGTTGAAGGCATCAGCGCGCTGCGTGACGAGTCTGACAAAGACGGTATGCGCATCGTGATTGAAATCAAGCGCGACGCGGTGGGTGAAGTTGTGTTGAACAACCTTTACTCCCAGACTCAGCTTCAGGTCTCCTTCGGTATCAACATGGTTGCGCTGCACCATGGCCAGCCGAAGATCATGAACCTGAAAGAGATCCTGAGCGCGTTCGTGCGTCACCGCCGTGAAGTGGTGACTCGCCGTACCATCTTCGAACTGCGCAAAGCGCGCGACCGTGCCCATATCCTTGAAGCACTGGCCGTTGCGCTGGCGAACATCGACCCGATCATCGAGCTGATCCGCCGTGCGCCGACGCCAGCAGAAGCGAAGGCGTCGCTGGTTGCGCGTTCATGGGATCTGGGCAACGTGGCGGCGATGCTGGAACGTGCCGGCGATGACGCTGCGCGTCCTGAGTGGCTGGAGCCGGAATTCGGCGTGCGTGACGGTAAGTACTACCTGACTGAACAGCAGGCCCAGGCGATTCTGGATCTGCGTTTGCAGAAACTGACCGGCCTTGAGCATGAAAAACTGCTCGACGAGTACAAAGAGCTGCTGGAGCAGATTGCCGAGCTGCTGCATATCCTGGGTAGCGCAGAGCGCCTGATGGAAGTGATCCGTGAAGAGCTGGAGCTGGTTCGCGATCAGTTCGGCGACGAGCGTCGCACCGAAATCACGGCCAACAGCTCTGATATCAACATTGAAGATCTGATCAACCGCGAAGACGTGGTAGTGACGCTGTCTCACCAGGGCTACGTGAAGTATCAGCCGTTGACCGACTACGAAGCTCAGCGTCGGGGCGGTAAAGGCAAATCTGCGGCGCGTATTAAAGAAGAAGACTTCATTGATCGTCTGCTGGTGGCGAACACCCATGACACGATCCTCTGCTTCTCCAGCCGGGGCCGTCTGTACTGGATGAAAGTCTATCAGCTGCCGGAAGCAAGCCGTGGCGCGCGTGGACGTCCAATCGTCAACCTGCTGCCGCTGGAAGCGAACGAACGTATCACCGCCATACTGCCGGTACGCGAGTACGAAGAGGGCGTGAACGTCTTTATGGCGACCGCGAGCGGTACCGTGAAGAAAACCGCGCTGACCGAATTCAGCCGTCCACGTTCCGCCGGGATTATCGCGGTGAACCTGAACGAAGGCGACGAACTGATCGGCGTGGATCTGACGTCCGGTTCTGATGAAGTGATGCTCTTCTCTGCCGCCGGTAAAGTGGTGCGCTTTAAAGAGAACGCCGTGCGCGCAATGGGTCGTACGGCGACCGGCGTGCGTGGTATCAAGCTGGCGGGTGAAGACTCCGTTGTTTCCCTGATCGTTCCTCGTGGCGAAGGCGCAATCCTGACCGTCACCCAGAACGGCTACGGTAAACGTACGGCGGAAAGTGAATACCCAACCAAGTCACGCGGCACGCAGGGCGTTATCTCCATCAAAGTGACCGAGCGCAACGGTTCCGTTGTTGGCGCGGTGCAGGTGGACGACGCGGACCAGATCATGATGATCACCGATGCCGGTACGCTGGTGCGTACCCGCGTGTCAGAGATCAGCGTGGTAGGTCGTAACACCCAGGGCGTTATCCTCATCCGCACTGCGGAAGATGAAAACGTCGTCGGTCTGCAACGCGTTGCTGAGCCGGTGGATGACGAAGAGCTTGACTCTATCGACGGCAGCGTCGCGGAAGGGGATGATGAAATCGCCCCGGAAGCGGACACCGATGATGAAGCAGCGGATGACGCTGACGAGTAACGTCTCCTGACGCATAAAGGGCCGGTTTCCGGCCCTTTTGTTTTGCGCAAGCAGACAAGTGAACGTTGCGACAAGCCGCGTTTACCGCTACCTTAACCACATTCTTTTTGACCCCGACGGCGGAGCCTCGCCCCTTTGAAATACCTCGTCTCCTTTCGTACCACGTTAAAAGTCTCCCGCTATCTGTTTCGGGCGCTTGCGCTACTGCTATGGTTGCTGGTGGCACTGCTCTCGGTGTTTTACATCGTTAACGCGTTACACCAGAAAGAAGCGGAGATCCGCCAGGAGTTTAATTTGAGCTCGGATCAGGCTCAGCGCTATATCCAGCGTACGTCTGACGTGATGAAAGAGCTTAAGTATATTGCTGAGAATCGACTGACGGCGGAGAACGGCATTCTTGCCATCCGCGGTCGGGATGAAAAAACCGAAGTGCCTGATTTCGAACCGCTCTTCCCGGATTCCGATTGTTCCGCCATGGGCAAAGCCTGGCGTGGTTCACTGGAGTCCCTGTCATGGTTTATGCGCTACTGGCGCGATAACTTCTCGGCCGCTTACGATCTGAACCGTGTCTACCTGATTAGCAACGAAAATCTCTGCATGGCGGATTTCGGCCTGCGGGATATGCCCGTCGAACGCGAAGACGCGCTGAAAAGCCTGCATGAGCGCATAGTGAAATACCGTAATGCGCCTCAGGAAGAGCGCGGGAACAACATCTTCTGGATAAGCCAGGGGCCGCGCATGGGGGTCGGCTATTTCTATGCCCTGACTCCGGTTTACCTCGGAAACCGCCTGCAAGCGCTGCTGGGGATTGAACAAACCATCCGCATGGAAAACTTCTTCACGCCGGGCAGTCTGCCGATGGGCGTGACCATTCTGGATGAAAACGGCCATCCGCTCATCTCCCTTACCGGGCCTGAAAACCGCCTGAAGGTGGAACCCAGCTGGATGCAGGAGCGGTCATGGTTTGGCTATACCTCCGGGTTCCGCGAGCTGGTGCTGAAGAAAAGTTTACCGCCATCGTCGCTGAGCATTGTCTACTCGCTGCCGGTGGACAAGGTCCTGGAGCGCATTCGCATCCTGATCCTTAACGCCATTTTGCTGAACATCGCGGTAGGCGTCGCGCTGTTTATGCTGGCGAGAATGTATGAGCGGCGGATCTTTATTCCGGCGGAGGCGGATGCTCAGCGTCTGGAGGAGCACGAGCAGTTTAACCGTAAAATTGTCGCCTCGGCACCGGTGGGGATCTGCATCCTGCGTACTCAGGACGGGACAAATATCCTCAGTAACGAGCTTGCCCATAACTACCTGAACATGCTAACGCATGAAGACCGTCAGCGGTTAACGCAGATCATCTGTGGGCAACAGGTTAACTTTGTGGATGTGCTGACCAGCACCCACACCAACCTGCAAATCAGCTTTGTCCATTCGCGCTACCGTAATGAAAACGTGGCGATTTGCGTGCTGGTGGACGTCTCTGCGCGCGTGAAAATGGAAGAGTCGTTGCAGGATATGGCGCAGGCGGCGGAGCAGGCCAGTCAGTCGAAATCGATGTTCCTCGCGACCGTCAGTCATGAGCTGCGTACGCCGCTGTACGGCATTATCGGTAACCTCGATCTGCTCCAGACCAAAGAGCTGCCGAAAGGGGTCGACCGGCTGGTGACGGCCATGAACAACTCGTCCAGCCTGCTGCTGAAAATCATCAGCGATATTCTCGACTTCTCTAAAATTGAATCCGAGCAGTTGAAAATAGAGCCGCGCGAGTTCTCCCCGCGCGAGGTGATGAACCATATCTGCGCCAACTATCTGCCGCTGGTGGTGCGTAAACAGCTTGGGCTGTACTGCTTTATCGAGCCGGATGTGCCCCTGACGCTGCATGGCGATCCGATGCGTCTGCAACAGGTCATCTCAAACCTGCTGAGCAACGCCATCAAATTCACCGATATCGGCTGTATTGTGCTGCACGTCTGTCGGGCAGGGGAGTACCTGACCATTCGCGTGCGCGACACGGGGGTGGGGATTCCGGCGAAAGAAGTTGTTCGCCTGTTCGATCCGTTCTTCCAGGTGGGAACCGGCGTCCAGCGTAATTTCCAGGGGACCGGGCTTGGTCTGGCTATTTGCGAGAAGCTTATCAGCATGATGGACGGGGATATCTCTGTCGATACTGAGCCGGGTATGGGCAGCCAGTTCACCATTCGTATTCCGCTCTATTCGGCGCATTATCCGGCGAAAACCACGGTCGACGGCCTGAGCGATAAGCACTGCTGGCTGGCGGTGCACAACGCCTCCTTACATGATTTCCTGACCTCAATGCTGACCAGCAGCGGCGTGCGGGTTTCGCGCTACGAAGGCCAGACGCCGGGCGCGGATGACATGCTGATCACCGACGTTGAGCCGGAACAGGCGTGGGCGGGGCGCGGCGTGGTGATGTTCTGCCGCCGTCATATCGGTATTCCGCTTGAGCGTTCGCCTGGGGTATGGGTGCACAGCGTGGCGACACCGCACGAGCTGTTGGGCTTGCTGGCGCGCATTTACAGCGTGCAGCTTGAAGACAGCGACGGCGCCACCGTGCTGGCTTCCCCTGATGAGCTGGCGTCGGTGAATGACGATATGATGATTCTGGTCGTCGACGATCATCCGATTAACCGTCGTCTGCTCGCAGACCAGCTTGGCTCTCTGGGCTATCAGTGTAAAACGGCCAATGATGGCGTGGATGCCCTGAATGTCTTAAGTAAGAACCATATTGATATTGTGCTCAGCGATGTGAACATGCCTAACATGGACGGCTACCGTCTGACGCAGCGTATCCGACAGTTGGGGCTGACGCTACCGGTGGTGGGGGTGACAGCCAACGCGCTGGCGGAGGAGAAGCAGCGCTGTCTGGAGTCGGGAATGGACAGCTGCCTGTCGAAGCCGGTCACGCTGGATGTACTGAAGCAGACGCTATCCGTCTATGCGGAGCGGGTACGAAAAGCGAGACAATAAAAAAGGCCCGAAAGGGCCTTTTTTATGTGCCCGGCGGCGCTGCGCTTGCGCGGGCCTGCGGGGTTTGTAGGCCGGGTAAGCGCGAGCGCCACCCGGCATAGACAGCGAAGATCAGTCTTTGTCCGTTGCGCTCAGCGTCACGGAAGAGAGATAGTTCAGCAGGGCGATATCGTTATCCACACCCAGCTTCATCATCGCGGATTTTTTCTGGCTACTGATGGTTTTAATACTGCGGTTCAGCTTCTTGGCGATTTCAGTGACCAGGAAACCTTCAGCGAACAGACGCAGAACTTCACTCTCTTTAGGCGAGAGACGCTTGTCGCCATAACCACCCGCGCTGATTTTTTCAAGCAGGCGTGAGACGCTTTCAGGAGTGAATTTCTTCCCTTTCTGTAGCGCCGCCAGCGCTTTTGGCAGATCGGTAGGTGCGCCTTGTTTCAGCACAATCCCTTCAATATCGAGATCCAGAACGGCGCTCAGGATCGCCGGGTTATTGTTCATGGTCAGAACAATGATCGAAATGTCCGGGAAGTGGCGTTTAATGTATTTGATGAGCGTGATCCCATCACCGTATTTATCTCCAGGCATGGAGAGATCGGTAATGAGCACGTGCGCATCAAGTTTAGGCAGGTTGTTAATGAGGGCTGTGGAATCTTCAAATTCACCGACTACATTCACCCACTCGATCTGTTCAAGTGATTTGCGAATACCGAACAGTACAATCGGATGGTCATCGGCAATAATTACGTTCATATTGTTCATGTATAAGGCTACCTTGCTACAGCAAGCTCTTGACGTAAGCGTCAATGTCGCTGATGTATTTTTCAATGCCAGAGGCATCTTTCTCACGAATTAGATGTTCCAGCGTTTCACATAACTGCTTGCCGGGAACCAGATTAAGCATGGCAAACACCCCTTTAAGCCGGTGTGCTGTCTGTGCCAGCGCTGCAAAATCCTGCGCAGCGGACTCAGTATACAACCGCTTAACATCATCTGGTACTGTATCAACGAAGAGCGAATAATATCCGCTGGCATGGAGTTCGGCATTTTCATCGCCGCCTAACGGTGACTCCAGGATCTCTTCCTGCGCCAGATTCTCTTCAATCAGTTGTAATACAGCTTCCTGCATTGCATTGCTCATATTAAAGTTGACGCGCAGCTGCCCAGGGCCGATTTTCCGCACGCCTGGCTCATCATCGCTTAAAAGCAAGCCTGAGGCAGTAAGATTAGACGGATTATCAGTTAAAAATAGATCAAATTCTTGACTCGCGAGCCTTTCGTCCGGGGTAATGCAGGACGCACCCCAGTTTTCCAGCTGACGAACGACGATATTTCGGATCTCACTGGAGGTCACATCCACCATCACCACCACATCGTCCAGCAGACGCTCTTCATCCTCTTCCTGTGGATTCGCCGCCATTTTAACGTGTAAAGAGTAGCGGGTGCCGAGGGATTCGCGCGCCTTAATGTTCAGATGACCGCCCAGCTTACGCGCCAGCTGATCGCAAAGCCAGAAGGTGAGGGCATTCGCCTTACCGTAGTGGTCGCGCTGGGTATCGTTCAGGAACGGGAAGTGCAGGTTATCAATTTCGCTCACGGTCACGCCTTCGCCCGTATCCAGGATGCGGAACGTCAGACGATCGTCGGTGGACTCATCGGTGCTGACTTCAAGGGTGATCTTGCCGATCTGCGTCGTGGTGACGGCATACTGAATCAACATCATCAGGATGCGACGCAGGGCATCGCGATCGCCATGACGTTCGTCGTTGGCCGGTAAATGGTTGTTGATCAGCAGCTGGAGTCCCTTGCGCTTGATCACCGGCAGGACTTCCGGCACCACCTCATCAATCAGGTCCTGGATGGAGAAGAGCGTAGGGGTGCCCTTCCAGATGTCATTCTCCAGCATGTTCGCAAGCTGGATTTCGTCCACCAGACGAACCAGTGAATCGGCCTGGCTGCTTAGCTGTCGGCTTTCTGGCGTGCTCAGATCAGCAATCTGCGTGGCGAGTGACTTCAACGGCTGTTTAAAGGCATCGCCAATATTTTGCATAAACGCGGCGCGGCCATGCTGGTTTTTCTCGTACAGTCTTTGCGCCTGCTTGAGCTTTTTATTCACCAGCACTTCGCGATCCTGATCGCGAATGATGAAGATTTGCGTGCGCGACGCGACCTGACTGCGGAACTGACGGATCTCATACAGTTCATTATTAATGGTGGCCTGGATGACACCCTGATGCTGGTCCGCCATGGCCGTAATATTTTGCAGGTTAAGATGCGGCAGAAGGTGATCGGCAATTTTATTGCTCATTACCGTGCGGTTTGCCTCCTGATCGTGAACGAGCACCCCAAGCGGCAGCACGGAAATAATCTCTTCATTCAGGGCACGAAGAATGCGCAGCTCGTTGCTGGTCCCGGCTGATACCGACGTCGAGTCGCTCTGGCGGCCCGACTGGAAACGGAAGGTGCTGTAACCAAACAGCGCCAGCGCCAGCAGGCCGATATTCAGCAGCAGCGGCAGCAGAATGTTTTGCAGAGTATCAAGCATCAGGGTGCCAAAAGGCACCTGCCACACCAGACGCATACCGGTTGAGTTGAGCGATGAGGCAATCTCAATCTTTGAGCCATTAAATGAGATGGCTACGCTGTCCGCGCCTTCTTTATCCGACGGCGAGCGCATATTTTGGGTGCTGTTGTCTGGCTCCAGACGGAAGCTGTCCAGCGGCATATCCGGTGGGATGAGATCGTTAATCGGCAGGTCGAAGGCAACCACGGTCGCCAGATGGCCCGGCTGGTTAAAGGTGGTTCGCAGCGTGAAGTAGTGACCATTCTGCCAGGCAAGACGGCGTAATGACGAGAAACTTTCGCGCTCGTCCAGCGCGTTGGCCTGTTGCAGCATTTCTGCCCGACGGGAATCGACAATACTGCCAACGGTGGTCTCTTTAAAGCCCGACGAGAGATCCTTAAGCGGCAGGGTCGAGATCAGGATCATGCTGTTGTCCTGACCGTTCAGGTAATACATGGACCACGGTACGGTCTCGGCGCCCCACAGGGTGTCCAGATAGGAGGAGATCCGCTGCGTCATCTCAAGCGTTGCGCTGTCGTGCGAGCCGAAAATCAGGGCTTCCGTCTTACGCTGCGGTTTTTCAAGGTAATACACATCCTGCTTAAGGCGCGTTTCCTGCAACCCTTCGCCTGATGAGGTGGCGGGCGCGGCAGCGATATTGTCGTAGATTTGCCAGGTCGCATAGCGCCACGTATCAATGCGCTTATGCACCGCATGGGTGATATCGACGATTTGATAGCTTTTATCTTTAAGCCAGGTGTTAACGGCGCTCTGGATCATCACTCCCATTGTGACTAACAGCACAACGATCAACAGAAGAAAGAAACGGGTGATGCTGCCCGGTAGAAGGGAGAATTTGCTCGGGGCGGTAGTTTCAGTCTGACTCATCGATGTGTTTAACCCGTAATGGCCGCGCGGTAATGGGATAGGGCAGTATAAAGGGTAATAACTGAATTTCCAGCGTCGTTATCGGTATAACCTTGACTTTTTATCCGGGTAACCGGCTTCAATGTCCCCGGGTGAAAGGTGTACAAAACCCCGTGAAATGTATAAATGAGCCGCCGCACCGGCAGAAAAATAGCACGAATAAACAAGAAATTAATTTCGATAGCATAAAAACAATTAAGTGCAAGCCGTATTCGGGATTTAGTTAATAGTCGTTATCATTACCCAGCGGTAGCACATTAAATGTAGGGTGACGTAAAGAAAGGTAAAAAAAAACCGAATGCGAAGCATCCGGTTCAATTAGGGATAAACAGACATTCAGAACTGAATGACGGTAATAAATAAAGTTAATGATGATAGCGAGGGTTATTTTAGTGGTGTTGAAGGGAATTTTTTTGTCATTCAGTGCTGTACTGTTTTTTACGGCAATTTGCTGAATTTAATGCGATATATTTTTGTTTGGATTATCCGTGCTATATTTTTAAACTATTAATGCTCTGTAAAAGTTCCTCCAAATTTACAAATTGAAACATCTTGGTGGCAAAGTGAAACATCTTCAAAGTTTTCGTATCATATTCCTGTTGGATTATTCTGCATTTTTGAGGAGAATGAACTTGCCGACTGGTTAAGAGGGTTGACCAGTAAGCAGTGGTAAATAATAAGGCATATAACAGAGGGTTAATAAAATGAAAGTTAAAGTACTGTCCCTCCTGGTACCAGCTCTGCTGGTGGCAGGCGCAGCAAATGCGGCTGAAATTTATAACAAAGACGGCAACAAATTAGATCTGTACGGTAAAGTGGATGGCCTGCACTATTTCTCTGATGACGACAGTGCAGACGGCGACCAGACCTACATGCGTCTGGGCTTCAAAGGCGAAACTCAGGTTAACGACCAGCTGACCGGTTACGGCCAGTGGGAATACCAGATCCAGGGTAACTCTGGTGAGAACGAAAACAACTCATGGACGCGTGTGGCGTTCGCAGGTCTGAAATTCGCTGATGCGGGTTCATTCGACTATGGTCGTAACTACGGCGTTGTTTACGATGTAACTTCCTGGACCGACGTTCTGCCGGAATTCGGCGGCGATACCTACGGTTCTGACAACTTCATGCAGCAGCGTGGTAACGGCTTCGCGACCTACCGTAACCAGGACTTCTTCGGTCTGGTTGATGGTCTGAACTTCGCGTTGCAGTACCAGGGTAAAAACGGCAGCGCAAGCGGCGAAGGCCAGACCAACAACGGTCGTGAGGCACTGCGTCAGAACGGTGATGGCTACGGCGGCTCTCTGACCTATGATCTGGGCGAAGGCTTCGCTATCGGTACGGCAGTCACCAGTTCTAAACGTACTGCTGACCAGAACGCTGCGCGCTACTACGGTGAAGGCGATCGCGCAGAGACCTACACCGGTGGTCTGAAATACGACGCGAACAACATCTACCTGGCTGCACAGTATACTCAGACTTACAACGCGACCCGTGCGGGCGACCTGGGCTGGGCTAACAAAGCGCAGAACTTCGAAGTGGTTGCGCAGTATCAGTTTGACTTCGGTCTGCGTCCATCCGTGGCGTACCTGCAATCTAAAGGTAAGGACCTGGAAAACGGCTACGGCGACCAGGATCTGCTGAAATATGTTGATGTTGGCGCGACTTACTACTTCAACAAAAACATGTCCACCTACGTTGATTACAAAATCAACCTGGTTGATGAGAACGACTTCACTCGCGCAGCAGGTATCGGTACTGACGATATCGTCGCGCTGGGTCTGGTTTACCAGTTCTAATTGCTCATACAGCGACAAAGGGGCCAACAGGCCCCTTTTTTCATGCTTTTTTAGGGTCTTACAAATACGCTGTTTTAGTGTACTCTTGCCGCCCTGGCATGAGGATAATAACCAATGGATATGACTTTTTTACGCGCCAGCGTTCTGGCGACTTTTTTACTCCTGACCGCGTGTGACTCTTCCACACAGCCCGCAAAAATCGACGCACCCGCCGCGACGGTGCTGGAAGGGAAAACCATGGGGACCTTCTGGCGCGTCAGCGTGATGGATATTGATAAATCCCGCGCTGAAGAATTACGCGGTAAAATTCAGGCGCAGCTGGATGCCGACGATCAGCTACTCTCTACCTATAAAAATGACTCAGCGCTGATGCGTTTCAATCGCTCCAGCAGCACCTCGCTGTGGCCGGTGAGCGAAGCAATGGCCGATATCGTCACGGAAGCCATGCGCGTGGGCTACAAAACCAACGGCGCAATGGATGTGACCGTGGGGCCGCTGGTGAACCTGTGGGGATTTGGCCCCAACAAGCAGCCGGTGACTACACCCGATCAAGCCGCCATCGACGACGCCCGCGCGCGTACAGGGTTACAGCATCTGGCGGTGATCTCCCAGTATGGTCAGCAATACCTGCAAAAAGATATTCCCGACCTGTTTGTGGATCTCTCCACGGTAGGCGAGGGGTATGCTGCGGATCATCTCGCGGCCCTGATGGCGCAGGAAGGCATTCCGCGTTATCTGGTTTCCGTCGGGGGCGCGCTCGTCAGCCGGGGCATGAACGCCAGCGGCAGGCCGTGGCGAGTGGCCATCCAAAAACCAACCGATCAGCAAAACGCGGTGCAGGCGATTGTCGACATCAACGGGCATGGTATCAGCACCTCCGGAAGCTACCGCAACTATTACGAGCTGGATGGCAAACGTATCTCGCACGTGATTGATCCGCAAACCGGACGCCCGATTACCCATAACCTGGTGTCCGTGACGGTGATAGCCCCAACCGCGCTGGAGGCGGATGCCTGGGATACCGGATTGATGGTGCTCGGCACGGAGAAGGCCAAAGAGGTAGTGCGTCAGGAAGGGCTGGCCGTCTATATGATCACTAAAGAGGCTGACGGATTTAAAACCTGGAGTTCGCCGCAGTTCAACAGCTTCCTGGTGAGCGAAAAAAATTAAAAAGCAAGGTTGCGGGTTTTTGTTCGGTGGCGTTCAGGCAAGCTGAGCGTATGCTTGTGAGAGGAGCCGATGATGAAAAACACAACCTATCTTACCGATGAGGATCGCTGGCAGGCCGTACTGGCCCGCGATCCGCGTGCGGATAACCAGTTTGTCTTTGCCGTGCAGACGACCGGCATTTATTGTCGTCCGTCCTGTCGCGCCCGCCACGCGCTGCGTAAAAATGTCTGCTTTTATCCTGATGCTCACCAGGCCGCGCAGGCGGGTTTCCGCCACTATAAGCGCTGTAGGCCGGACCAGGGCGACCCAATGGCACAGAAAAAGGCCAACATTGCGCTGGCCTGTCGACTGCTTGAACAGGATGCCTCGCTGAACCTGGAGGCACTGGCGCAGCAGGTTGCCATGAGTCCGTTCCATTTCCACCGCTTGTTTAAATCCGTCACCGGCATGACGCCGAAAGCATGGCAGCAGGCCGCGCGTGAACAACGCCTGCGCAGCCTGCTTGCACAGGGCGGTAAAATCACCGACGCCGTACTGGCCGCTGGCTTTCCGGACGGCAGCAGTTACTACCGTAAAGCCAACGGCGCGCTGGGCATGACGGCAAAACAGTACCGCAACGGAGAGGCTGCGGTCCGCTATGCCATCAGTGACTGCTCGCTGGGCCGCTGTCTGGTGGCGGAAAGCGAGCGCGGGATCTGCGCAATACTGCTGGGTGATGACGACGCCGGGCTGACGGCTGAGCTGCTGTCACTGTTTCCGCTTGCCGTCCGTGAACCGATGGAAGGCGCATTTGCCGGGCGTGTTCGTCAGGTGATTGCCTCTGTCGACAGCCGCGCGACGTCGCTGACGCTGCCGCTGGATATCCGGGGTACCGCCTTCCAGCAGCAGGTCTGGCAGGCGCTGCGGGCTATCCCCTGCGGTGAAACGGCAAGCTATCAGCAGGTGGCAAAGGCCATTGGTAAACCCAATGCCGTACGTGCCGTGGCGGGGGCCTGCGGTGCCAACAAACTGGCGATAGTCATCCCCTGTCACCGCGTGGTGCGTAACGACGGTGCGCTGTCGGGTTATCGCTGGGGCGCAGCGCGTAAGGTGCTATTGTTGAAACGTGAGGCGAACAACCCGGAGGAATAATGCTCGATCTTTTTGCTGATGCTGAACCCTGGCAGGAGTCGCTCGCGCCGGGGGCGACGATCCTGAGACGCTTCGCGCTTTCCCGCGCGGCGGCGCTGTTCGACGGCATTAAAGCCGTCACCACCCGTTCGCCGTTTCGCCATATGGTTACGCCAGGCGGGTATACCATGTCCGTGGCGATGACCAACTGCGGCGAACTGGGATGGGCGACGAATGAGCGGGGCTATGTATATGCCGCGTACGATCCGCTGACGGATCAGCCGTGGCCGCCGATGCCGGAGGCGTTTCAGGCGCTGTGTCATGATGCCGCCGTGGCGGCCGGCTATCCTGATTTTCGACCCGATGCCTGTCTTATTAACCGCTATGCAGTTGGGGCAAAGCTCTCCTTGCATCAGGATAAGGACGAGCCGGACCTGCGCGCGCCGATTGTCTCGGTATCCCTTGGGCTGCCCGCTGTCTTTCAGTTTGGCGGCCTGCGGCGCAACGACCCGCTCAAACGGCTGATGCTGGAGCATGGCGATGTGGTGGTCTGGGGCGGTGAATCACGGCTTTTTTATCACGGTATTCAGCCGCTTAAACCAGGCGATCACCCGGTGGCGGGGGCGTTTCGCTACAACCTCACGTTCCGCCAGGCAGCGTACAGAGAATAAAAATAAGAATTATTCTTGATGTGTGTGAAAGGCAGTTTACACTGCTGGCTGATTTTTCTTGTCCGGATTGCTCTGCATGCAACTACTTCTTCTTGTCTGGCGGCAGTATCGCTGGCCTTTTATCGCGGTGATGGCGTTAAGCCTTGCCAGCGCGGCGCTGGGGATCGGCCTGATTGCCTTCATTAACGTGCGTTTGATCGAAATGGTCGACACGTCACTCTCCGTCCTGCCGGAATTTCTGGGTTTACTGCTGCTGCTGATGGCAGTCACGCTCGGGTCACAGCTGGCGCTGACCGCGCTCGGCCACCACTTCGTTTTCCGTCTGCGCAGTGAGTTCATCAAACGGATCCTTGATACTCAAGTGGAGCGCATCGAACAGCTGGGAAGTGCTTCTCTGCTGGCGGGGCTGACCAGCGATGTGCGCGCCATTACCATCGCCTTTGTGCGCCTGCCGGAGCTGGTGCAGGGGATCATCCTGACCTTTGGCTCGGCAGCCTATCTCGCCTGGCTCTCCAGCAAAATGCTGGCGGTAACGGCGCTGTGGATTGTTATTACCATCTGGGGCGGGTTCCTGCTGGTATCACGCGTCTATAAGCACATGGCGGTGCTGCGCGAAACGGAAGACAAGCTCTATAACGATTACCAGACGGTGCTGGAAGGGCGCAAAGAGCTGACGCTGAACCGCGAGCGCGCCGAACATATCTTCAACCATCTCTATATCCCGGATGCGCACGAATATCGTCATCACATTATTCGCGCCGATACGTTCCACCTGAGCGCCGTGAACTGGTCCAACATCATGATGCTGGGCGCGATTGGCCTGGTGTTCTGGATGGCGAACAGCCTGGGGTGGGCGGATACCAACGTGGCGGCAACCTACTCCCTGACGCTGCTGTTTTTACGCACGCCGCTGCTGTCGGCCGTTGGCGCACTGCCGACGCTGCTGAGCGCACAGGTGGCCTTCAACAAGCTGAAGAAATTCGACCTTGCGCCGTTTAAGGCTGAGTTCCCGCGCCCGCAGGCCTTCCCGAACTGGCAAACGCTGGAGCTGCGTAACGTTACCTTCCGCTATCAGGATAACGCCTTCTCAGTGGGGCCGATCAACCTGACCATTCACCGCGGCGAACTCCTGTTCCTGATCGGCGGTAACGGCAGCGGCAAATCCACGCTGGCGATGCTGCTGACGGGCCTCTACCAGCCGCAGTCGGGTGAAATTTTGCTGGATGGTAAAGCGCTGAGCGCGGAGAAACCGGAGGACTACCGCAAGCTCTTCTCGGCGGTATTTACCGACGTCTGGCTGTTCGACCGGCTGCTGGGACCGGAAGGGCAGCAGGCGGATCCGGCGCTGGTGGAGAAGTGGCTTGCGCACCTGCAAATGTCGCACAAGCTGGAGCTTCAGGATGGCAAAATCCTGAATCTCAAGCTGTCGAAAGGGCAGAAGAAGCGCGTGGCGCTGCTGCTGGCGCTGGCCGAAGAGCGCGACATCATCCTTCTGGATGAGTGGGCCGCCGATCAGGACCCGCACTTCCGTCGCGAGTTTTATCAGGTCCTGCTGCCGCTGATGCAGGCGATGGGAAAAACCATTTTTGCCATCAGCCATGACGATCACTACTTCATTCACGCCGACCGTCTGCTGGAGATGCGCGACGGCAAGCTGAGCGAGCTGACCGGCGATGAGCGCGATGCGGCGTCACGGGACGCGGTGGCGCGTACGGCCTGATTGCAATTGTGCCGGGTGAACCCCGGCACACTAATTTTTTCATATATGCCGTTTTTTTCTCCATCCCGACCCGCCGTTTATTCTTATTTACATATCCCCGCGCTATGCTTAACGCCAACTCATTTAATGGATTTATGATTGATGTCGGTATTAAAGAAAAACAGCGCCAGGCAGCGTGACCAGGAGCGTGCGCGGCTCATCTGGCTCCTGACGACTGATAAAGCGGTCACGTCAACGTTATTGGGTAAGCTAACCCTGGCTGAGCAATATGATGTCGGCACGCTGGCCGACGATATTGCTGAGGTAGGTGCGCTGGTTGCACATTTACCACCTCCGGATCTGGCGGACACCCTGGAGGCATTGCCTTCCGAGGAGCGCCACGCCCTGTGGCGGCTGGTGCAGGATCACGAGCGTGGTCAGGTGCTGCTTGAAGCCTCGGAAAACGTCTGGGATGACCTTATCGATGAGATGAGCGACCGGGACATTCTTGACGCACTGCAAACGCTGGATATCGACGAGCAGATCTACCTTGTACAGCACCTTCCGCGAAACCTGACCGGACGCCTGCTGGCTTCCCTGCCTGCCGAAGAGCGGGCGCGCGTGCGTCAGGTGATGCACTACGAGAAAAACAGCGTCGGCGCGATCATGGAGTTTGGCGTCATCACCGTGCGTCCGGACGTCACCCTGGGGACGGTGCAGCGCTATCTTCGTCGCCTGGGCAGTATGCCGGACAACACCGATAAACTGTTCGTCACCTCGCGGGATAAAACCCTGCTCGGGGAGCTGGAGCTGAAAACGATCCTGCTGAACAGCGCCCAGCAGCGGGTGAGTGAGGTCATGGAAACCGAGCCGATGGTCTTCTCGCCGGAAGACGATGCCGAAAAAGCGGCGCGTACTTTCGAACGTGATGACCTGGTGAGCGCGGCGGTGGTGGATTCGGTGGGCAAGCTGATGGGGCGTCTGACCATCGATGAGATCGTTGACGTGGTCTATGAAGAGACCGATAACGACCTGCGTGCCCTTGGCGGGATCAGTGCCGAAGACGATGTTCATGCCTCCGTCGGCAAGGCCGTCAAAACCCGCTGGGCGTGGCTCGCCATCAATTTATGCACCGCGTTCGTGGCGTCCCGCGTTATTGACGGCTTCGAACATACCATTTCCCAGCTGGTGGCCCTGGCGTCGCTGATGCCGATTGTGGCGGGGATCGGCGGGAACACCGGCAACCAGACTATCACCATGATCGTTCGCGCCCTGGCGCTGGAAAACATTCAGCCGGGTAATTTTTCGTGGCTGATTTTCAGGGAGATGGGCGTCGCGCTGATTAACGGCCTGGTCTGGGGCGGCATCATGGGCGGCATTACCTGGTGGCTGTACGATGATATGGCGCTGGGCGGGGTCATGATGCTGGCGATGGTGCTGAACCTGCTGGTGGCGGCGATGATGGGCGTGATTATCCCATTGACGATGACCCGGCTGGGGCGCGACCCCGCGGTGGGGTCGAGCGTGATGATCACCGCCATTACCGATACCGGCGGTTTCTTTATTTTTCTTGGACTGGCGACGATTTTTCTTCTCTAGCCAGTGCTTTTTGCTTAAGTCGGGCAGGGAGGATGAACATCATCACAATCCCGCCCAGCACGCCAATCGCCAGGTTGCCGGTGTAAACCGTTGCCACAACCGTCACCAGCATCACGACGGTTTCAACCACCGGCGCGTTTTTCAGCGTTCCGGGCTGAACGCTATGCCAGCTAAAGGTCTTGACGGCCACAATGGCCATAATACCCGCCAGTACCGCCATCGGGATTTTGGCCATCACCTCGCTGAGCGCCGTAACCAGCACCAGCAGTACGATACCCGCCGCAAGGGTGGAGATACGGCTTCTGCCTTTCCCCATCTCCACGTTTACGATGGTCTGCCCAATCATCGCGCAGCCCGCAATGCCACCGTAGAACCCGGCCATAATATTCCCCACGCCCAGACCGATGCTCTCGCGGCGCTTACTGGAGGGGGTAGCGGTCAGCTCGTCCACCAGTTTTGCCGTCAACAAGGATTCCAGCAGGCCAACGAAAGCGATACTTAGCGCGCACGGCCAGATGATGCTCAGGGTTTCCAGATTGAGCGGCACCAGCAGTTGCGTAAAGCCCGGCAAACCGCCGCCCATGGAACCTTCATCCCCTACCGTCGGCAGGATTTGCCCGCTGGTGACGGTGAACAAAGTCAGCAGCACAATGGCAATCAGCGGGGAGGGCACGCTTTTGATATAGCGTGGCACCCAGAGCACAATCAGCAGCGTCAGCACGAACAGGCCCACAATCAGCGGGCTTCGGCTCCAGAAATGGGGCACCTGGGCAAAGAAAATCAAAATGCCAAGGGCGTTAACAAACCCGGTCATCACCGACTGGGGAATAAAGCGCATCAGCCGCGCCATACCCAGCGCGCCGAACAGGATCTGAATCACGCCTGCCATCACCACCGCGGGCAGAATGTACTGTACGCCGTGTTGATGGACCATCGGCCCAATCACCAGCGCGACGGAACCTGCCGCCGCCGTCACCATGGCCGGACGCCCGCCGAGCAGGGAAAGGGCGAAACAGAGCACCACGGAGGCGATAAGGCTCACTTTTGGATCCACGCCCGCGACCACGGAAAACGAAATCACTTCCGGGATCAGCGCCAGCGCGGTAATCACACCGGCCAGGGTTTCGCGCATCAGACGGTGAGGCGAACGTAAAACAGTGGCGACATGGCCTTCTTGAGGTACAGACGAGTGGGGTAATGACATAACAATTCGCTGGTAGGGGCAGGCTTCCGTGCGCGCGATCACAAAGTGCAGCATGATAGCCAGGAAAATCGTCGGGTGCCAGCCTGTCTGCCAAATCCCTACAAACAATCCATCATTAAATTTCACAATTACAATAATTTCGTAACCTTTAAACAATATTTAAAAGTTGCTACCGTGCCACCGCAGCGTGTTTCACCTGTAATTTCCACGCATCAAGCACTATTCAACTAAGGCATAAATGATGAAAAAAATGACTGCCGTGCTCTTTTCTCTGGCCGTGGGGCTGAACGCCGTCTCGATGGCGGCGAAGGCTGACGCACCAAAAGAGCAGGAAACGGATGTCCTTTTAATTGGTGGCGGCATCATGAGCGCCACGCTGGGAACGTATCTTCAGGAATTGGAGCCGAACTGGTCCATGACCATGGTCGAGCGCCTCGATGGCGTGGCACAGGAAAGCTCTAACGGCTGGAACAACGCCGGGACGGGGCACTCGGCACTCATGGAACTGAACTATACGCCGCAGAAAAAGGACGGTTCCATTAGTATCGAGAAGGCGGTAGAGATCAACGAAGCGTTCCAGATCTCACGTCAGTTCTGGTCTCACCAGGTGAACAGCGGTGTGTTGCACAATCCGCACTCCTTCATCAACACCGTACCGCACATGAGCTTTGTGTGGGGCGATCAAAACGTCAACTTCCTGCGCGCGCGCTACGCTGCCCTGCAACAGAGCACGCTTTTCCGCGGGATGAAATACTCTGAAGATCACGCTCAAATCAAAGAGTGGGCGCCGCTGGTCATGGAAGGCCGCGATCCGAACCAGAAAGTAGCGGCGACCCGCACTGAAATTGGTACTGACGTTAACTACGGTGAAATCACCCGTCAGCTGGTGTCCTCTCTGAAGAAAAAAGAGAACTTTAACCTGCAACTCAGCTCCGAAGTGCGTGGTTTCAAGCGCAACGCGGATAACAGCTGGAGCGTGACCGTTGCCGATCTGAAAAACAACGAAGCCGAGCATGTGATTAAGGCGAAGTTCGTGTTTATCGGTGCGGGCGGCGCGGCGCTGAAACTGTTGCAGGAGTCCGGTATTCCGGAAGCGGACGACTACGCGGGCTTCCCGGTCGGCGGCCAGTTCCTGGTGTCGGAAAACCCGGAAGTGGTTAACCGTCATCTGGCTAAAGTGTACGGTCAGGCCTCTGTGGGCGCACCACCGATGTCCGTTCCGCATATCGACACCCGCATGCTGGACGGTAAGCGCGTTGTGCTGTTCGGGCCGTTTGCCACATTCTCCACCAAATTCCTGAAAAACGGTTCCCTGTGGGATCTGCTGAGCGCGACCACGACGTCAAACGTCAAGCCAATGATGGACGTGGGGCTGGATAACTTCGATCTGGTGAAATACCTGATTAGCCAGGTGATGCTCTCTGATGAAGAACGCTTCGAGGCGCTGAAAGAGTACTATCCGCAGGCGAAGAAAGAAGACTGGCGTCTGTGGCAGGCGGGTCAGCGCGTGCAGATTATCAAACGCGATCCGAAAGAGGGCGGCGTGCTGCGTCTGGGCACCGAAGTGGTAAGCGATAAGGATGGCACCATTGCCGCGCTGCTGGGGGCATCTCCGGGGGCGTCTACCGCTGCGCCAATCATGCTGCACCTGATGGAAAAAGTGTTTAAGGACAAAGTATCCAGCCCGGAATGGCAGGCGAAGCTGAAAACCATTATTCCATCCTACGGTACGAAGCTGAACGGTAACGTTGAAGCCACGGAACAAGAGCTGGAATACACCAGCCGCGTTCTGCAACTGCAATACGTCAAACCGCAGGCTGCGGATGCTGCGCCACAGGCAGAGCTGAAGCCTCAGGCGGAAAGCAAGCCGGTAGCGGATATCGCGCTGTAAGGTAAACGCAAAACGGTAACATCCGTTACCGTTTTTAGAGTTTTCTCCCTCTCCCCGGTGGGAGAGGGTTGGGGTGAGGGCATCAGAACGCACCCTTTCCAGGTCGGGTAAGCGTGAGCGCCACCCGACTTATTTTTAACGAACTACCGCTTGTCCTACCGTCTCATCCGCCTTCCATACGCGATATTTCACTTCCACGTTTTCCGGCGTGTATACGACGATCGGCAGCTTGCTGTTATAGCGCAGCAGACTGTTATCACCCAGATACGCGGTAATAAATTTCTTCTCTTTCTTGCCGTCCGGGCACGCCATCATGGTGGAGACTGGCGAGGTTACTTTGTCGAAGACATAGTAGTCATAGCCCCAGCCTTCCAGCGTTTTGCTTTCCAGCTGGCCGCCCAGACGATGCTGGTTGCAGTCCACTTCCAGCGTCTGGCCGATTAACAGCTCAACTTTGAAATTTGCTTCATCCTGCTGAGCCGGGAGCTGAATAACCTGGCGCTTCATCCCTTTGTCCGCTTGCGGATATGGAGCAACTTTTTCCAGCGGCTGCTCTTTCTGGGTTTCGCTGGCGAAAGCACTGCTGCTGGCGCACGCAGCGGCGATGAGGGCGATGGCAAATTTAGGTGCGTTTTTCACTGTCATTCCTTTTTGTTAAAACGATCCTGGAAAGACTAACATAATATACGTGAATGGTTGGCGTAATTTACTCACATTTTCATTTTAAACGGAGTAATACACTGCTTTTGTGTTCTTTTATTGGTGTTTAATGCTGTGGTGGAGTCGGTGCGGCGATCGTGTTATTTTACGCGTTAATTATTGTTATTTATCTGTAAAGGGAGGAGAGATGGTACGGGAAAAACTGAAGACACCTGAAGGCCGCAAGTTCCTGCTGGCGTTACTGGTTGTGTTTATGATTGCTGCTGCATGCGTGGGGCGAGCAACCATTGTCGGTGTGATTGAGCAGTACAACATCCCGCTCTCTGCGTGGACAACCAGCATGTTTGTCCTGCAATCGGCGATGATCTTTGTTTACAGCCTGGTGTTCACCGTGCTGCTGGCGATTCCGCTGGGGATTTTCTTTCTCGGTGGGCGTGAAAAACACTAAGCATTGCGCATGCGGAGACAGGCAATAAAAAACCAGCCATAAGCGGCTGGTTTTTTTGTGTAGTTTTGGTCGGCACGAGAGGATTTGAACCTCCGACCCCCGACACCCCATGACGGTGCGCTACCAGGCTGCGCTACGTGCCGACGCATAAAAGGAATACTACTCTATTCCTTTTTGAATGCAAGGGGCAAGCAACGCTAACTGATTCATAAATAATCAGTTAGCGATAAAGCGCTTCTCGTCTGTCAGCACCTGCAACAGCAAACTGAGCTGCGGTTTCTGGTCTTTCAGCTTCTCACCTTCGAGGCTATACGTCTGGTAATTGCCGTTGCTGTTCAACACCAGGGACAACGTCGGTGTGGTCACCACCAGCGTGTTTCCGCCAGCAGCCGTGACCCAGTTATGACGCCGCGTGGCGCTAAAGAGGTCTTGGCCCTGCGAGTACTCAATTGCCGGTGTGCTGACGTGCAGCAGCCGCTGCATTAACGTGGTCATGACGTCTTTATGGTCGGTCAGCATGTTGATGCGCTGCGCGGGAGTGCCCGGCCAGTGGATCACCAGGGGAACATGCAGGTTCGGACGCGACCACTCCATGCCCTTCGCCTCGTCGCCGAGCGGCACGCCATGCCCCGCCGTGATAATCACGACCGTATTATCCAGCTTGCCCGCGTCGCGCAGGGCGGTCAGCACGCGGCCGATCTGCGCATCAACATCGCCCGCCGCACGGCTATAGCGGCGCGCGAAGCCTTTCTGATTGCTGTCATCAAGCGTTGTGCCGTTAAACGCAACCCAGGAGAACCAGCGGTTATCTTCCTGCGCATAGCGCTTCAGCCAGTCTATCCACTGGTCAGCGGTCCGATCGTCAGACTGGCTCTGCGCGGCGGGCAGTGAGAAATCAGACAGCAGCGCCTGGCGGTACAGCGAGCTGTTGAAACCATCAGAGGCGAACAGCCCCAGCTGGTAGCCCTGCTGATTAAGCCCGGTAATCAATGCCGCCGGAATACGGGCCGACAGCACGCCGTCCATATAGCTCGGTGAAATGCCATAGAACAGGCCGAAAATACCCGCGTCGGTCGAATTACCTGAGCTCATATGCTGAGTGAATACGATGTTGTTCTCAGCGAATTCAGCCAGCGCTGGCATCTGCTTCTCATAGCGGGAATAGTTCAGGCCATCGACGGTAATCAGCAGCACGTTCTGACCGCGCCCCATGTCGCGATATTTCAGATCGCTCAGGGGATACTGCACGCTGACCGCTTCCGGATTACCCTGTTCGACCAGACGACGCTGATACTCCTGCGCGTCCAGCAGGCCGTGTTTTTCGAGGAAACGACGCGCCGTCATCGGATAGGAGAGCGGCAGGTTTGCGCGCTGCATGGTAATCGGGCGGTAGAAGTTCGCATCTGCCCAGATATACATCAGGTGCGAACCGATAAATGAGGCGAAAAAGAGCGCCGCGACGGGCTTCGCATAATGGCGGCGTCGGGTCAGACTGCGGAGTTTTTGCCAGCTCCACGTGGCGAACAGCATTTCGATCAGCAGGATAATCGGCACGCTGATAAACATCAGCTGCCAGTCGCGCGCGGTCTCGTTCTGATCCGGGTTAATCACCAGCTCCCAGACGACAGGATTCAGGTGCAGGTGGAATCGGGTAAAGACTTCGCTGTCGATCAGCAACAGCGTCATGCCCGCCGTTGCAAGAATGGCAGACAGGAAGCGCATCAGCCGCTGCGACATGACGATAAACGTCAGTGGGAACAGGATCAGCAGATAGGTGGCGAAGACCAGAAAGCTAAAGTGACCCACAAGGCTCATCCACGAGTAGACGCGCCCGGTTAATGTGGTTGGCCAGTCCGCCACAAACAGATAACGGCAGCCGAGCACCATCGCCAACAGAATGTTGAACAGGGCAAACCAGTGCCCCCAGCTGACCATCTGGGAGACTTTTTCACGGTAGCGCTGACGATTCGTCACCATAAACTGTTGTTCGTTTCCCTTAGTGTGCCTGGTCGTCGCTAACGGAGGACTGCAAAGCCTGGGCGAAAGATTTGGCGATCGCCTGACGCTGAGCCGGAGCAACGCTGGTATTGATCAGGTTGGTAACCATATTTCCCAAAACCATCAGGGAGAGATCGGTTGGCGTTTTATGTTTTTCCAGTACGTTGACCAGCTCACTGAGCAGTTGTTCAACGTGTTCGTCACTGTAGCGGGAATGTTGTGGCATAAATCAAAATCAGTTTGTTGGGAGAAGGGCGACATATTACCGTAGCAACAGCTTTTTTTCCCCTTTTTTATCTTCTGTTGCACACATGCGTTGGTGGTGGTTGAATACCGCCCGGTCTAAAAGGAGAGTTTATCATGAGTCTGGAAATCAACCAGATTGCCTTGCACCAGCTTATCAAGCGTGATGAGCAAACCCTTGAAGTGGTGCTGCGCGATTCGTTACTGGAACCAACGCCTACCGTTGTCGAGATGATGGCGGAGTTGCATCGCGTCTACAGCGCGAAAAATAAAGCCTATGGCTTGTTCAGCGAAGAGAGCGAACTGGCGGATAGCCTGCGCCTGCAACGTCAGGGCGAAGAGGATTTCCTGGCATTCAGCCGCGCTGCTACTGGCCGTCTGCGTGACGAACTGGCGAAATATCCCTTCGCCGATGGCGGTATCGTCCTGTTCTGCCACTACCGCTATCTGGCGGTAGAGTATCTCCTGGTCACCGTGCTGAATAACTTAAGCAGCATGCGCGTGAACGAGCAGCTGGATATCAGCTCAACGCACTACCTGGATATCAACCATGCGGATATTGTGGCGCGTATCGATTTAACCGAATGGGAAACCAACCCGGAATCGACGCGCTACCTGACCTTCCTTAAAGGTCGCGTGGGCCGCAAAGTGGCCGATTTCTTTATGGACTTCCTCGGTGCCAGCGAAGGGCTGAATGCCAAAGCGCAGAACAAAGGTCTCCTCCAGGCGGTGGATGACTTTACGGCTGAGGCGCAGCTTGATAAATCTGAGCGTCAAAACGTGCGTCAGCAGGTTTACAGCTACTGCAACGAGCAGTTACAGGCCGGGGAAGAGATTGAGCTGGAGTCGCTGTCCAAAGAGCTGGCAGGCGTCAGCGAAGTCAGCTTCCAGGAATTTACCGCGGAAAAAGGCTATGAGCTGGAAGAGAGCTTCCCGGCGGATCGCAGTACGCTGCGTCAGCTGACGAAATTTGCCGGTAGCGGCGGTGGGTTAACCATTAACTTTGATGCCATGCTGCTCGGGGAACGTATCTTCTGGGACCCGGCCACCGACACGCTGACCATTAAAGGCACGCCGCCGAATCTGCGCGACCAGCTTCAGCGTCGCACCTCAGGCGGTAAGTAACAGCCATAAAAAAACCCCGCAAACGCGGGGTTTTTCTCGACAGGTTTGCGATTACGCGCGAACGAAGTCGATGTGAGTCAGTTTTGGCTTGAACGCGTGACGCTGAACAGCCTGAACTTTCACTTTTTCTTCTTTACCGCCAACAACGATGGTCAGAACTTCGCTGTAGAACTCAGCTTTGGTCTGCATGTTCCATACTTTGTCGTGATCCAGTTCAATAGCAACTGGAGCAGCTTCGCCACCGTAAACGATAGCCGGGAACTTGTTTGCGGTACGCAGGCGGCGGCTCGCACCCTTACCCTGCACGTTACGTACTTCTGCTTCGATAGTGAACATTGATTTCTCTCTGTATTTAAAACCCTACTACAGGCGACCCAGCAGCAGGTGAGTGTTCTGCCTCACGGATGTGAAGCGGGCGGCATTTTATACTCAAATGGCTCGCACATCAACGAAAAGTCCCGTTAACCGCGCAATTCGTTTGCCCGGCGAAAGCGTCCTTCATAGTCAAAGACCTTCTCACGTACCTGCCAGAACTGCCCTTTTTTGCGGGCGACAACAAAATCAGGATGCCGCAGCAACGCCTGCTGGCGCACGATATCGGCAACGGTTAGCCAGCGCAGCGGTACGCCAGGCGTGCGGGTATGCGGGCGGATAAAGAGCTGCTCGAACGCGGTGCGCTGGGCGGACGTCTGGACCCGGAACCGCTCGCTGACGTCTGCGCCATCCTCGTCGTAATAGGTGATTTTTAGCCACTCGCCTTTTTCATCCGCGCCGGGTTGTAAGGCCATGCCGGAACAGCGCAGCACCAGCGCATCCTTTAGTTTCAGCGCTGCTTTCAGCATGTCGTCCGGGTCGACCAGGACCGTGTCGCACTCCCGACAGCGGCGGGCGGCAATGTCGTTTTCAGCGTTGCACTGCGGGCAGTTTTTGAAGCGGAAGCGGAAATCACACTGTTCGCGATGGCCTTCATCGTCTTCAAACCAGCCCTGACAGCGGCGGCCAAAATGTTCAATCAGCGTGCCGTCGGCGGTGGTTTTCCCCCAGAAGGTGTTGGCAAACCCGCAGGCAGGGCAAAAAACCTGAACGGGAACGTTGTCGCTCTTGCCTTTTGGCGTGCCTACTTCTGGCGAATAGAGATCGTGCGGGTTACCGGCGTAATCAAGGAGCAGACATTCGGTTTTGCCCGGCGCCAGACGCAGCCCGCGGCCAACAATCTGCTGATACAGGCTGACGGATTCCGTCGGGCGAAGAATCGCAATCAGGTCGACGTGCGGGGCGTCAAAGCCGGTGGTTAGTACGGAGACATTCACCAGATAGCGGAACCGCTGAGCTTTGAAGTCCTCGATCAGGCTGTCGCGCTCCGGGCCGGGGGTTTCACCGGTAATTAACGCCGCGTCGTCGGCGGGCAGCAGCCCCGTAATTTCGCGCGCGTGTTCGACAGTGGCAGCAAAAATCATCACCCCTTTGCGCGTTTGTGCGAACTCTTCAATCTGGCTGATGATATGGGGCGTGATCCGCTTCTGTTTTTTCAGCTCATGGTTAAGATCTGCCTCGCTGAACAGCCCGTTGCTCTGCGCCTGTAAGCGGCTGAAATCGTACTGAACGACGGGCATATCCAGCCGCTCCGGCGGCGTCAGGTAGCCGTGCTTGATCATGTAGCGCAGCGGAAGCTCATAGATACAGTCGCGGAACAGGGCCTTTTCATCGCCACGCACCATGCCGTGATAATGAAACTGATAAATCCAGCCCTTGCCCAGACGAAACGGCGTGGCGGTGAGGCCAAGCAGACGGAGGTGAGGATTCACCTTTTTCAGATGAGTGAGGATTTGCTGATACTGGCTGTCGTCGTCATCGCTGATGCGGTGACACTCATCGACAATCAGCAGGGAAAACTCGCTGCGAAACAGTTCCAGGTTGCGCGCGACGGACTGTACGCTACCAAACACCACTTTTCCGTGGCTCTCTTTGCGCTTCAGTCCGGCGGCAAAAATGTCGGCCTCCAGGCCGAGCGCGCAATATTTGGCGTGGTTTTGCGCCACCAGCTCTTTGACGTGCGCCAGCACCAGCACGCGTCCGCGGGCCAGGCGCGCCAGTTCGGCAATCACCAGACTTTTACCGGCTCCGGTCGGGAGTACGATGGCGGCGGGCTCCCGATGCTTGCGAAACCAGGCGAGGGTGGCATCAACGGCTTCCTGCTGATAGGGGCGTAATGTGAACGTCATGGCTTCTCTATTCAGTTAACTCGCATATAGTATGCCACGAAACTTTTTCCCTGGAGTGGCGCAACCAGACCATTATACTGAACTGTTTCTGACTGCTTCTTTTTCGGACGCGTAGTCCGACTTCCAGCACCATTAAGGCTAAAAAGATTTCATGCGACTTGATAAGTTTATCGCTCAGCAACTCGGCGTAAGCCGCGCTATTGCCGGGCGTGAAATTCGCGCCAGCCGCGTAACCGTGGACGGCGACATTGTGAAAGATAGCGCTTTTAAACTCCAGCCTGAGCACCAGGTGGAGTATGACGGCAACCCGCTGACCCAGCAGAATGGCCCGCGCTACTTCATGCTCAACAAACCGGAAGGTTACGTCTGTTCAACGGACGATCCGGATCACCCGACGGTGCTCTACTTCCTCGACGAACCTGTGGCGCACAAGCTGCATGCGGCAGGGCGACTGGATATTGATACCACCGGCCTGGTGCTGATGACCGATGACGGCCAGTGGTCGCATCGCATCACCTCCCCGCGCCATCACTGTGAGAAAACCTATCGGGTGACGCTTGAGTCTCCGGTCTCGGATGACACGGCAGAGCAGTTCGCAAAAGGCGTTCAGCTGCATAATGAAAAAGATCTGACCAAACCGGCGGTGCTGGAAATCATCACTCCAACCGACGTGCGCCTGACCATCAGTGAAGGCCGCTATCACCAGGTGAAACGGATGTTTGCCGCCGTGGGCAACCACGTTGTGGGGCTGCATCGTGAACGTATCGGCGCGATTGCACTCGATCCAGACCTGGCGCCAGGGGAATATCGCCCGCTGACGGAAGAAGAGATTGCCAGCGTCGGGCTGCCTTCACGCTAAATTCAGGAGAACTCTGTGACCACCAGGCCACACTCGTCGTTTAAAATTGTATTTATCCTTGGCCTGCTGGCCATGCTGATGCCGCTGTCTATCGATATGTATCTGCCCGCGCTGCCGGTGATTTCCGCGCAGTTTGGCGTACCGGCAGGCAGCGCGCAGATGACGCTCAGCACCTACATTCTTGGTTTTGCCCTCGGTCAGCTCTTTTATGGCCCAATGGCCGACAGCCTGGGGCGTAAACCCGTTATTCTGGGGGGGACATTGATATTTGCCGCGGCGGCGGTGGCCTGCGCGCTGGCGCAGAGTATCGATCAGCTGATTGTGATGCGTTTCTTCCATGGCCTGGCGGCGGCTGCGGCAAGCGTGGTAATTAACGCGCTGATGCGCGACGTCTACCCGAAGGAAGAGTTCTCACGCATGATGTCGTTCGTCATGCTGGTCACGACAATTGCGCCGCTGGTCGCCCCCATGGTGGGCGGGGCGGTGCTGGTTTGGTTCAGCTGGCATGCGATTTTCTGGATCCTGGCGATTGCCGCGCTGCTGGCCTCGGTGATGATCTTCGTCTTTATCGATGAAACGCTGCCGGTCGAGCGACGTCAGAAGTTCCACGTTCGCACCACGCTTGGCAACTTTGCCTCGCTGTTTCGCCATAAGCGTGTGCTCAGTTATATGCTTGCCAGCGGCTTCAGCTTTGCCGGAATGTTCTCGTTCCTGAGTGCGGGGCCGTTTGTGTACATCGAACTGAACCATGTGTCACCCCAGCATTTTGGTTACTACTTCGCGCTGAATATTGTGTTCCTGTTTGTGATGACCATTATCAACAGCCGCTTTGTCCGGCGGGTTGGGGCGCTGAATATGTTCCGCGCCGGGCTGTGGATCCAGTTCGTGATGGCTATCTGGCTGGTATTGAGCGCGTTGCTGGGCGTCGGTTTCTGGGCGCTGGTGGTGGGCGTGGCGGCGTTTGTCGGCTGCGTGTCGATGGTTTCATCCAACGCGATGGCGGTGATCCTCGACGAATTCCCGCATATGGCGGGTACCGCCTCGTCGCTGGCAGGAACGTTCCGTTTCGGGATTGGCGCGATAGTCGGGGCGCTGCTCTCGACGGCGACGTTTAATACCGCCTGGCCGATGCTGTGGGCGATTGCCCTCTGCGCGACCTGCTCCATTCTTTTTTATCTTTACGCCAGCCGGCCGCGAAAGACGGCGCATAAATGACCACTTAAGGCCCGATACGGGCCTTTTTGTTGACCCATATCAACCAACCCTACGTTCGTTTACCCTGTGTTTGTTTCTTTTATGTAAAATCTATTTATGTAAAAAGTCACATCATTGTATTTAAAAAGGTTGAGTTAGATCGCAGAAACGGGTACATATAGCGCCGACGCGAGCCTGCAACGCCTATAAAATCCGCTAAATAGTGCAGGTTGTCGATGATGTGTTACTATAAATGTAAATAAATTGTGAAGTAAATTTGCTTCCGGGGATCTGAACGTGAATACATTACAACTCTCCATTGTCCATCGCTTGCCCCAGAGCTATCGCTGGTCGACGGGTTTTGCAGGTTCGAAAGTTGAACCGATTCCGCAAAGCGTTGCCGGGGAGGATAATTGCCTGGTGGCGCTCAAACTGCTCAGCCCGAGCGATGAAAATGCGTGGCCGGTTATGGAACGTCTCAGCCAGGCGCTGACGGACATCGAAGTGGACAGCTCCGTGCTGGAATGCGAAGGTGAGCCGTGCCTGTTTGTTAACAGCCAGGATGAGTTTGCCGCCACCTGTCGTCTGAAAAACTTCGGCGTGGCCATTGCCGAGCCGTTCTCCGGTCAATACCCTTTCTGAGTGCTAGTCAGCGGACAATAGCTGGCGCGTGTAATCCTGCGTCGGCGCGGTGAATACGCGCTGGCACTCTCCCTGCACCACGACTTCTCCCTGCCGCAATACCACCACCTGATGGCAAAGCGCACGCACCACCTGTAAATCGTGGCTGATAAAGATATAGGCCAGCCGATGCTTTTCCTGTAGCCCCTTCAGCAGCGCCAGAATTTGCGCCTGCACGGTGCGGTCCAGGGAAGAGGTTGGCTCGTCCAGCACGATCAGCTCCGGTTTCAGGATCAGCGCGCGGGCAATCGCTATACGCTGGCGCTGTCCGCCAGAAAACTCAGCCGGATACCGGTGCCGGGTCTCGGGATCTAAACCCACTTCCTCCATCACCCGCTTCACGTCGATTTCACGCTGTTGCGCCGTCATTGTCGGCTGGTGGACGCGCAGGCCCTCTTCAATAATCTGTAATACGCTCAGGCGCGGGTTAAGCGAAGAGTTTGGATCCTGAAATACCACCTGCATCCGCGGGCGGACAGGAAGCATCATCCGGCGATTCAGGTTTTGCAGCGGCATGCCGTCAAAGACAATGCTTCCCTGAGAGGCGATCAGGCGCAGCAGCGCCAGGCCGGTGGTGCTTTTGCCCGAGCCGGATTCGCCCACAAGCCCAAGCGACTCACCCGGACGCAGAGCGAAACTCATGTCTTTCAGGACATGATTGTGATCGACCACGCGACGGAGAATGCCTTTGCGGATCGGGAATGACACCGACAGCCCCTCAACGCTCAGCAACGGCGCGCAGTCAGCGTTAAGCGGAACCGGGTCGCCAGCGGGTTCGCTATCGAGCAGGCGCTGTGTATACGGGTGCTGAGGCGCGCTCAGCAGGGCGGATGCCCGGTTCTGTTCCACGCAGCGGCCGTTTTGCATCACGGCCACCGTGTCAGCAAGCTTTTTCACGATGCTCAGGTTGTGCGTAATGAACAACAGGCTCATGTTCAGCTCGTCGCGAAGCTCGCGCAGCAGTTGCAGAATTTGCGCCTGCACCGTGACGTCCAGCGCGGTGGTGGGTTCATCGGCAATCAGCAGTTCGGGGCGTGTGAGCAGGGCCATTGCGATCATCACGCGCTGGCGCTCGCCGCCGGAAAGCTGGTGCGGGAAATCGTTCAGCCGTTTCGCCGCATGACGAATACCGGTGCGTTCAAGGCAGTCCAGAATTTCACCCCGCGCTGCCTCTTTACGCATTCCCCGATGAAGGGACAGCACTTCATAGAGCTGTTTTTCCAGCGTATGCAGAGGGTTGAGCGACACCATCGGCTCCTGAAAAATCATGGCGATGTTATTGCCACGAATGCCGCGCAGGGTTTGCTCGTCAGCGTTCAGCAGCGATTGTCCATGGAACAGAATATCCCCCTGCGGATAGCTGACCGGCGGGGAGGGGAGCAGGCGCAGCACCGAAAGTGCCGAGACGCTTTTACCGGAACCGGATTCCCCGACCAGCGCCAGCGTCTCTCCGCGCTGGATCTGCAACGATAAATCCGTCACTACCGTGCGTGATTCGCCCTGCTTTGAAAACGCAATCGACAGGTTTTCTATGCTCAGAAGAGGCCGGGGCATGTCATACCGCCTTGTTGGGATCGAAGGCATCGCGCACGGCTTCGCCAATAAAAATCAGCAGGGAAAGCAGCACCGCCACGGAGAGGAATGCGGTGATGCCCAGCCAGGGGGCCTGGAGATTGTTTTTGCCCTGCAACAGCAGTTCGCCAAGGGACGGTGAGCCCAGTGGCAAACCGAAACCAAGAAAATCAAGCGACGTCAGGGTGGTAATGGAGCTGCACAAAATAAACGGCAGGAAGGTGAGGGTCGCCACCACCGCATTGGGAAGCATGTGGCGGAAGATAATTGCGCGATCGCTCACGCCTAACGCTTGCGCGGCGCGAATATAGTCGTAATTCCGCGTGCGCAGAAACTCCGCGCGCACCACGCCGACCAGCGCCATCCAGCCGAACAGGACGGTGATCCCGAGCAGCCACCAGAAGCCAGGCTGTACCACACTGGACAGCAGGATAATCAGAAACAGCGTTGGCATACCGGACCAGACTTCAATCACGCGCTGTCCCCATAAATCTATTTTACCCCCGTAATAGCCTTGCACGGCGCCCGCCACAACGCCCATTACGCTGCTAAAGAGCGTCAGCATCAGCCCAAACAGGAGCGAGATGCGGGTGCCATAGAGGATACGCGCCAGCACATCGCCGCCGTTGGCGTCCGTTCCCAGCCAGTTTTGCGCGGAAGGCGGCGAAGGGAAGGGGGTAGACGTGGCGAAGTTAATACTGTTCGCGCCAAAACGAATCGGTGCCCAGATAGCCCAGCCGTGCTGCGCTATCTGCTCACGTAACCAGGGATCCTGGTACTCGGCTGGCGTCGCAAATGGGCCGCCAAAATCGCTTTCGCTATAGGTAGTAAGCACCGGTACATACCAGCGGTCTTTGAAATGCACCAGCAGGGGTTTATCGTTGGCAATCAGTTCCGAACACATACTTAAAGCGAACAGGACGGCGAAGATCCACAGCGACCAGTAGCCGCGACGGTTGTGGCGAAAGCGCGCCCAGCGGGCCTGATTGACGGGGCTTAAACGCGACATCAGCGGCCCTCAAAATCGATACGGGGATCGACCAGCGTATAGCTGATATCGCTGATGATGTTCAGCAGCAGGCCGATCAGGGTGAAAATGTAGAGTGTGCCAAACATCACCGGATAATCACGGGAGACGGTGGCCTCATAGCCCAGCAGCCCTAATCCGTTGAGCGAGAACATCACTTCTATCAGCAACGAGCCGGTAAAAAACATACTGATGAACGTGGCGGGGAAACCTGCAATCACCAGCAGCATGGCGTTACGAAAAACGTGCTTCCACATGATCTGCTTTTCACCGACGCCTTTGGCGCGCGCGGTGACGACGTACTGTTTGCGGATCTCATCAAGAAAGGCGTTTTTGGTCAGCATCGTAAGCGCCGCAAAACCGCCGATGACCGTCGCCAGCACCGGCAGCGTGATGTGCCAGAAGTAATCGGTGATTTTCTGATACCACGGCAGCGTGCTGAAATCCGCGGAGACCAGCCCGCGCAGCGGGAAGAGGTCGGAATAACTGCCGCCTGCGAAAAACACAATCAACAGCACGGCAAACAGAAACGCCGGAATAGCGTAGCCGATGATAATAAACGTACTGCTCCAGATATCGAAACGGCTACCGTTGTAGACCGCTTTCCTTATCCCCAGCGGAATGGAGACCAGATAAATAATCAGCGTCCCCCACAGTCCGAGCGTGATGGAAACCGGCAGGCTTTGTTTGATCAGGGTTAACACCGAGGCGCTGCGAAACAGGCTGTCGCCAAAATCGAAACGGACATAATCCCATAGCATCCTGAAATAGCGCTCGTGCAGCGGCTTGTCAAAACCATAGCGATGGGTGATCTCGGCGATCACCTCCGGATCCAGACCCCGACCGCCCCGGTAGTGGCTTTCGCTGATGTTGCCCACGCCCGTCCGGGCATGGCTGGCCCCCATTCCTTCGCCGCCGCCGCCCGGCATGCCGCCAGCGTGACCAAATTCTATTGCCGCAATCGCCTGGTCCACCGGACCGCCGGGGGCGATCTGGACGATAAAAAAGTTAATGGTAATGATGGCCCACAGCGTCGGGATCACTAACAGCAGCCGGCGGATAAGATAAGCGCCCATCGTCACTCCTTAACGCCGCTCTGCGGGCAATTTTACGGCTTTATTCACGTCATACCACCAGGCGTCAAAGCCGAGGGTGTAAACCGGGCGAACGGCAGGCAGGGAGAATTTATCCCAGCGGGCCACGCGATCTTCGCCCATATACCACATCGGCAGCATGTAATAGTTCCAGGTTAATACCCGATCGAGCGCGCGGCCAAGCGGCAGAAGCTTGTTCTTATCGCCCTGAGCGGCCACAATTTTTGCAATCAGCGCATCAATCACCGGGCTCTTTACGCCCGGGGCGTTGTAGGAGGAGTCGATATACCCCGATGCCCAGGAGATTTGCAGATCTGAACTCGGCCACGGCTGGGCGGCCCACAGGGTCTGCATCATATCGTAATCGCGACTGCGCTTGCGGTTAGTCAACTGGGCCATATCGACCTGGCGGATATTCATAGTGACGCCAAGCCGGGCAAGGTTCTTCTTAAACGGCAGCACCCACTGATCGTTTGCGCCAGAGGCAATCAGCAGTTCGAAGCTGAGCGGTTTACCGGTTTGCGCATTAACCCGTTGCCGATTTTTCAGCACCCAGCCAGCGTCATCCAGCAGGCTGCTGGCTTTCAGCAGGTTGTCCCGGTCGAACCCGTTTCCGTCGGATTTGGGCGGTTCAAATATGCGGGTGAACACCTCCGGCGGTAGCTCCGCTTTCAATGGCGCCAGCAAAACCAGCTCGTCCGCGTGGGGATAATCACGGGCGGCATATTCAGTATTCTGGAAATAGCTGTTCGCCCGGCTGTAGGCTCCGTAAAACAGCGCTTTGTTCATCCATTCGAAATCAAACGCCAGAGTAATGGCTTCACGCACCCGACGATCGGAAAAAACCGGGCGCTGAATATTAAACGCCAGCCAGCGCGTGTCCTGCGCGGATTCGTTTTTGTGTTCGTCTTTAACGATATAGCCTTTCGCGAAATTTTTTCCGATATAGCGGGTCGCCCAGTTTTTGGCGCTGTTCTCGACACGTAAATCAAATGCGCCTGCCTTAAATGCCTCGAAGGCCACGTTATCATCCAGGTAGTAGTCGTAGCGGATTGTATCGAAGTTCCAGCGGCCCCGGTTTACCGGCAGCGTGGCTGCCCAGTAATCTTTCACACGGGAATAGATCACATACTGGCCCATTCGCCAGTCGGTAATGCGATACGGCCCTCCGGCCAGCGGCGGGGTAGAGAGGGGATCGCTCAGCTTATGGTTTTTCCAGAAGGATTCGGGCATGACGGGCAGGGAGAACAGGCTCAGCATATTCTCTTTGTTCGCCTCAGGGAGTTCGATTCGCACGGTCAGCGGGGCGATGGCTTTCACCGTGGTGCCCTTGTACACCAGACGAAACTGCGGCACGCCTTCGGTCATAAATTTATGAAAGGTGAACGCCACGTCGCGGGCGCTAACCGGCGTACCGTCGTGAAAACGCGCCCGCGGATTAATCGCGATTTCTGCCCAGCTGAAATCTTCGGCGTAACGTACGTTCTCGGCGACCAGGGGATAATAGCTGCCGGGCTCGTCGTCGGAGGTGACGAACAGCGTGTCATAGAGGGATTCGGTACGCGCTGCCGCTACGCCGCGCAGGGCAAAGCGGTTAAAGTTGTCAAATGTTCCCGTGGCGGAAAGCGTCACGTTTCCGCCTTTCGGGGCGGCTGGGTTGACGTAATCGTAGTGGTTAAAGTTAACCGCGTACTTCGGCTCGCCAATGACGGCAAAGGCCGTGCTCTCTTTGATGGTCTGCGCCTGGCTCGACAGGCTCACCAGCGCCAACAGCGTCAACACAACGCGCATAATCATAGTGCGGCGGATCCCTTTGTTCACAGACAGGCTCGGTTGAACAGAATAATAAGGGACAGCGCCGTGATTGTGAAATTATTCCCCGAGCGTGATATCGGGTTGCCACGTCCTGAACTGCTCCAGCGGCATCGGGCGGCCAATCCAGTAGCCCTGAAGATAGTTTACGCCATGCTCGCGCAGCCACGCCGCCTGCTCGGGCGTTTCAACACCCTCGGCGACGGTTATCATATTCAGACGTTCTGCCAGCGTCAGCACCGCGTCAAGCACTGGCGAGGTGACGGTTTCAGTCCCGATGGCATTCACGAAGCCACGGTCAATTTTCAGGTAATCCATCGTGAAGCGTTCCAGATAGATCAGCGCGCTGTGGCCAGTGCCAAAATCATCGATGGCGATTTCAAAACCTTCATTGTGCAGCCATTCGAACAGCTGATTTGCCTCGCGGTGGTTAATCATGTCGCGCTCGGTTATTTCCAGCACAATCTGGAAGTGATCGGGCGGAAGGGCGGCGAGAAACGCGCGCATATCCTCTTTAAAGCTTTCCGCATGCAGATGCCCGGGCGCGATGTTGATCCCAAACTTGGCCCCAGGCGGGAGCACCGTTTGCAGGACAGGGGCATCGCGGATAATCAGGTCAAAAAGATGCAGCGTCAGCGGGACAATCAGCTTCTGCGCTTCAGCGAAGTTAATAAAGGCATCCGGTGGAATTTCGCCCATCACCGGATGCTTCCAGCGCATCAGGACTTCCAGCCCGGTCATTCTGAGCGACTGCGCATCCACGACGGGTTGATAGACCACGTAAAACTGGTCGTGCTTGATGGCCGTGAGGATCTCTTTCCCCGGATTGAGACGGATAGTAAGAATATAGAAATTCAACAGGCCCGCCGCGATACCGCAGACCAGGCCGAAAAACACCGCGTAGAGCAGTTCATCGGTTGTCCAGGCTTGCGCATAAACGTTAACGGTCAATGGAATATTTTTCAGCGTGGCGCTACGGGCAGGGACGTCAGGCAAATCCCGCGCCTGGATCAGCATTCCGGACTGTGTAGATAACGCGGAATCGCCAATGACGATCGATATCCCGGCAAATTCATCCTGACGTGACGTATAGAGAAGATAAGGCGACAGGTTGAGGTTGACGGACGTAAACACGCCGCCGTCTTTCACCAGCGGATTGCGATACCAGATGGCGATCGCGGGCTTATCCGGCAGCATTGGCGTGCCCGGCAGGAGCGCGATATCAACAGGTTTGCTGATATGTAGCTGAGGGATAAGCTTTTCCATCGGGGTATTCATCGGGCCTGTTGCCGAGGAGCAGAAGGCCTGTTTATCCCTGACCAGCAAAAAGGCGCGCACGTTGATGCTAAAGGCCGCCCGGGAGGTCAGGGCGGCACTCACTTCCTCGCAGCTGTTCAGCGTGAGTGGCTGGAGCGTATCAATCGACATTTTGAGCTCATCGAAATAGCTCTCCATGTAAACGCTTAAATCGGTAATGAGAGTATCGAATCTGACGTCTCGCTTGTGATAACTCCAGTAAAACTGTAATGCTCCCAGAAGCAGGGCAGTGAATAACCCTGTAAGGAAACTGATAAACAGTATCTTGCGGTTGCTGGAGAAGTAGCGGGTTAACATAGATGTCGTGATTCCTGAAATGCCGCTGGATAGTTATCAGTGTAACGGGCAAAAAAAAACACTGCCGGAGCAGTGCTTTTTTTATCGTATCGCCAGCCAAGGGATAACCAACGATACGACAACAATATTAACTACGGCTCAGAACGCGGCGAGCTTCGTTGTAGCGTTTCTTCCAGTAAGGTTCGTTCATGCTGGAAATCGTCACACCGCTGCTGGTGGAAGCATGGACAAACTGATCGTTACCGATATAGATGCCAACGTGTCGACCGGTTGAACCTGCTCTGAACAGGACTAAATCGCCCGTGCGTAGTTTAGTACGCGAAATGGACTTGCCCATTTCCTGCTGTTCATAGGTAGAACGCGGAAGGTCTAACCCAAACTGCTCACGGAACGTACGCTGTACGAAAGCGGAACAATCGATGCCTTTCTTGGTGCTGCCGCCCAGACGGTAACGCACGCCTTTCCAGTCAGCATACTGATCCATAATACGCGACTTAACGTCGAGATTACGTACCATATTTTCAAATTCATCCTGAGAGGCTTGCAGTGAAGAGGAATCTTCCATTCCCACAACACGCGTCTCAGGATGCATATTCTTCGCGGTATTCGTCGTACTACATGCCGAAAGCAGAACCGCCACTGCAATCGCCGGGATCCCCCGCAAGATATATCTCAAGATTGGTTGAGATTTGACCATTTTGTTTGTTTTCCCTTGAAGTCCTTAACGAAAATATCGTTATAAAAATGCCAACCGTGACGAGACTAATTATCTGTTCACAATGAGACAATTCTTTATGGTGAAAACTGTGGCTCAACGCACAAAATTATTCACCATGATAATAATTATCTCAGTGGGGCAAAACGAGTTTGAGGTTAACCGATTGCACGGGGTATTGCGAGCAAAAAAGTCCGATTTTTTATAAGAAAATGTGATACACAAAGTTACAGCGCGGAATTGCTCAAAATGCCGCCATTCATACCGATAATCCCTGCAATTGCTTCATTTTTATCACGAATTGTATGACAGGATGATGACAGCGTTGAATGACGCCGGAAAGAAGAGACTCAGGGACCGAAAACGATCCCCGATGAATGGTGTTAATTTGCGTTATTTATTTGTTTCTGACTTGTTTAAATTTACCGGGAAGATAGCGATCAAAAATACCTATTACGCGATCGCTCAGTGGGGTCATCAGCACCCACGGTAAACCAATTAACACCGCCGTGAGGGAGCCTACGGCGATATCTGTCAGCCAGTGAGCACCAATCATCACTCGCGGGAATGCAAATACCACCACAATAACCAGGGCGATGGCGAAGGCTTTTTTACCAAAATAGCGCAGCATGAAGCCTGCAAAAATCAGCAGCATCATACCGTGGTCGCCCGGGAAACTGTCCTTCGAGGCATCTTTGGTTGGAATATGAAGCAGCTCGCTGACGCGGTTAATATTCGGGAAAAAGAGCGACGGACTGGCGCGTTTAACCGGCATCAGATGCTGCGCCAGCTGGTTGATAATCACGGCCGTCAGCAGCATCACCAGGCCGATAATCAGAATACGGCGACGACCCGTTTTGTCTTCCTTCAGCCAGAAGGAGAGCATCAGACAGCCCATTGCCAGCAGCGAACAGCCGTCAAACGCGCGGTTGTTGGTGATCGCCACCAGCCACAGGAAGGCTTCACTCTTCGCCAGCGCCTGGTTAAAGAAGTGGAACAGCCCGGAATCCAGCGGGAACCAGAAACCGTGATCCGCCGGGATATACCAGGAGAAAAAGAGCGCCAGACCGGCAGCGTTGAGCAATAAAATAGCAGGAAGTCGAGTCGTCATAGTCTTCAGCAATGTGTGAAATCAGGGGCAACGTTAGCCGCCCAAACTTAAACGAAGCTTCAACAGGCTTGACTGGAGAGCATTCCAGTCGGTATTAACCGCACTAATTAACTCTATCCGGCTGTCGGGTGGCGCGACATTCTGGGTTTCAATAAAGAAATCCTCGCCCTGACGGTTAATGCGCACCAGACCATCCGGAGTGCGCATGATCCCTTTTACCCGCTCAACCGGCGCCAGTCTCGCCCATTCCAGTATACCAATGGTGTCGAAAACCGTATCGGCATCGAAGATCCACCCGCAGGCCTGGTGCCCCTGACCGCTGTTCAAATTTCGACGCCAGCGCTGATGTTCCGGCAGGCTCAGTGCAGCCAGGCCTTGCTTCGCGCCGTGGCTATGCGAATGCTCTGCGCTGGCAGGCAGTTGCGTCTGGTTGAGGCGGGGAAGATCGAGCAGGGCGCCATCAATGTTGCCCTGGGTGGTCTGCACGTATTGACGTCCACCGCCAGCCTGCTGCCACCAGGACTCGAACGCGGCCTGACTCTCAGCCGTCGCGCGATCGGATTTATTCGCCACGATAATATCTGCCGAGGCGAGCTGGTCGCGGAAATTGTCGTTGTTGATCGTTTTTTCATCCAGCAGCTGGCGGGGGTCGAGCAGGCAAAGCGTCGCACGCAGCTCAAGCCACGGCTCGTAGACCGGGGCGGTCAGTAAATCAAGGATTTGCTTAGGATGACCCAGCCCGGTAGGCTCAATCAGCAACCGGTCCGGCTTGCCCTGACGCAGCAGCGTATTCAGCCCGACCTGCATCGGCAGACCATTCACGCAGCACATACACCCGCCCGGGATCTCTTTCACCATCGCGCCGCTGTCGGCGAGCAACGCGCCGTCGATGCCGACTTCGCCAAATTCGTTGACCAGCACGGCCCACTTTTCCGCCGGATCTTTATTGGCCAGCAAATGTAGAATGGACGTAGTTTTACCGCTGCCGAGAAAACCGGTGATCAGGTTGGTTTTGGTCACGTGCGCTCCGATAAATAATTGTGATGTAGTAGCAACTACCTATCATCCTGACGAAAAAATCGGGCATTGAGAAGAGGAAGGGCGAACGGAGCGTAAAACCGTTCGCCTTAAACGCAATAATCGCTAAATTTTTAACGTTTCGATAACGGCCTGACGCGCGCCGAGGCGGGTGATGCGCCGGTACGCCCCGGCTATCGCGTCGACAAAGACAGGGTTTTGCGGCAGGTCGTCGCCAAAAATTTCTTTCAGCGTCAGCAGGGCGTTAACGCGCTCCGCGTCGCTGCTGGCTTCAGCAATCGCATTAAACTTTTCGCTCAGCGGATCGCGCACGTCAATGGCGTTGCCCTGGTCGTCCGTCCCGCTGACGTAGCGCATCCAGCCTGCGACGCCCATCGCCAGCAGTGGCCAGGGGGTCTGGCGCGCAAGATGCACGCGGATCCCGTCCAGCATGCGCTGAGGCAGCTTCTGGCTGCCGTCCATGGCGATTTGCCATGTACGATGCTGTAGGGCCGGGTTGGCGAAGCGGTCAAGCAGGCTGTCAGCATAGGCTGTCAGATCAACGTTGGTGATGCGCAGCGTAGGGGCCTGCTCATTCAGCATCAGCCTGCGGGCAGCCTCGCGGAAGCTGTCGTCCTGCATACATTCATTTATGTGTGCGTAGCCGGCAAGGTAGCCCAGATACGCCAGGAAGGAGTGGCTGCCGTTCAGCATCCGCAGCTTCATCTGCTCCCAGGGCAGGACATCCTCAACCATCTGTACGCCTGCAACCTCCCATTCCGGACGCCCGGCGACAAAGTTATCTTCCACTACCCACTGAATGAACGGTTCACAGCTGATGGCGCAGGGATCTTCAACGCCAAGTTCCTGGGTGATTTCCGCGAGTGAGGCGTCGGTGGCGGCGGGCACGATTCGGTCGACCATGGTACCAGGGAAGCTCACGTGCGCCTCGATCCATGCGGCCAGCTCTGCGGAACGCTTTCCGGCCATGCCGAGAACGGCATTTTTCACCACGTGGCCGTTGTCGGGAATATTGTCGCAGGAGAGCACGGTAAACGCCGGCAGGCCACGCTCGCGGCGGCGATGAAGCGCTTCGACCAGAATACCCGGTGCGGAATGTGGTTCAGACGGATGCTCGAGATCGTGCAGGATACGGCTGTTCTGCATATCCAGTTTTCCCGTCGCCGGATCGATGCAGTAGCCTTTTTCGGTAATGGTGAGGGAGACAATTGCCACCTGTGGTTCGCAGAACTTCTCAATAATGGCTGCCAGCGAGTCGAGTTTGGCGTTCAGGCACTCTTTTACTGCACCGATAATAATGGGCTGATTGCCTTCGGCACCTTTCTCCAGAACGGTAAACAGATGATCCTGCGCCCGGAGCTGGCGCATAAGGACATCGCCGCTAAAGAGGCTAATCTCACAAATTCCCCAGTCGCCTCCTCTGGCATTCAGTACCCGGTTTGTTAACAACGCCTGATGCGCCCGGTGGAACGCGCCAAAACCGAAATGGACGATGCGGGAGCGTAACTGCTCGCGATCGTAGCGGGGCTGCTGGACATGAGCAGGAAGCGCGGTGGAGGCAATAGTCTTCATGTAGTACACACCTGATTAACCATTAATTAACAATGCCAGTGTAAAGTTATATGACAACAAATTAAATTGGTAAGCCGTAAATATCCCTGTTATGTGAGTTTGATCAATCAATGTCACGCGCTGTATTGACCACTTCGATTAAACATGTATGGTAGTCGTCATTGAGGTAACACGTATTGGTATAACAACTTGAGAGGGTGGGGCAATGGAACAAACCTGGCGTTGGTACGGGCCGAACGATCCGGTTTCTCTTGATGATGTGCGTCAGGCTGGCGCAACGGGTGTGGTCACGGCGCTGCATCATATTCCGAACGGTCAGGTGTGGCCGGTGGAGGAAATCCAAAAGCGTCAGGCTCAGCTGGCAGAGAAGGGGTTAACCTGGTCTGTTGTGGAAAGTATTCCGGTTCACGAAGATATCAAAACCCACTCCGGTGAGTGTGATACCTGGATTGCGAATTATCAGCAGAGCATTCGTAACCTGGCAGCCTGCGGTATTGATACCGTCTGCTACAACTTTATGCCGATTCTGGACTGGACGCGTACCGACCTGGAATATGTAATGGCCGATGGTTCGAAGGCGCTGCGTTTCGATCAAATCGCTTTTGCGGCTTTCGAGCTGCACATTCTGAAGCGTCCGGGTGCGGAAGCAGACTACACCGCCGAAGAGCAGCAGCAGGCGCTGGCGTGGTTCAATGCCGCCAGTGAAGCGGACATTGAGAAGCTGGTTCGCAATATCATCGCGGGCCTGCCGGGGGCGGAAGAGGGCTATACCCTCGATCAGTTCCGCGCGCGCCTGGCGGAATATGGCGATATCGATAAAAACCAGCTGCGTGAAAACATGGCGCGCTTCCTGCGCGCTATCGTGCCGGTGGCAGAAGAAGTCGGCGTGCGGCTGGCGGTTCATCCGGACGATCCACCGCGTCCTATCCTCGGCCTGCCGCGTATTGTGTCTACGATTGAAGATATGCAGTGGCTAAAAGAGACGGTGGATAGCATCTACAACGGCTTTACCATGTGTACGGGCTCGTATGGGGTGCGGGCGGATAACGATCTGGTGCGGATGATCGAAACCTTCGGCGATCGCATTCATTTCACCCACCTGCGTGCAACCTGCCGTGAAGAGAATCCAAAAACCTTCCACGAAGCAGCCCATCTTGGCGGCGACGTGAACATGGTTGCGGTGGTGGATGCCATTCTCTCTGAAGAGGTTCGTCGTAAGCAGGCGGGAGATGTTCGTCCTATCCCGTTCCGTCCGGATCACGGGCACCAGATGCTGGACGATCTGCGCAAGAAAACGAATCCAGGGTATTCGGCGATTGGCCGTCTGAAAGGGATGGCGGAAGTTCGCGGTATCGAGCTGGCGCTGAAAATGACGAAGTATCCTGAACTTCTTTAAGTCTCATTGCCCGGTGGCGCTACGCTTACCGGGCCTACGAAAAACCGGCTCTGAGGCCGGTTTTTGTGTTTTTGTAGGCCGGGTAAGGCGTAGCCGCCACCCGGCAAATGCCACAATCAGTCAGCACGACCCATATAGCGTTTTTCTTCGATATGGATACGGATTTTCTCGCCCGCCGACAGGTACTCTGGCACCTGTACGACCAGACCGGTAGTCAGGGTAGCCGGTTTGTTACGCGCACTTGCAGACGCGCCTTTGATGCCCGGTGCCGTTTCAACAATTTCCAGATCAACGGTCTGCGGCAGCTCCAGCGCCAGCAGCACGCCATCCCAGGTCAGCACCTGCATGTCCGGCATCCCACCTTCAGGAATAAACAGCAGCTCTTCTTCGATCTGATCTTTGGTGAAGATATACGGGGTGTAATCTTCTTTATCCATGAACACGTATTCGTTGCCGTCAATGTAGGAAAAATCAACGTAGCGACGGGTCAGGGTTACGGTATCGACGATATCGTCGCCTTTAAAACGTTCTTCCACTTTCAGGCCGGTGCGGACATCGGAGAAACGCATTTTGTACAGCGTTGCTGCGCCACGGGCGCTGGGTGCCTGAATGTCGATATCTTTCACAATCAGCAGTTTGCCGTTGTAATTCAGTACCATACCTTTCTTAATTTCGTTCGCTCTTGGCATTGCAGTAATCCTGTTTACGGGAGGTAAAAAATATCGCGCCAAATTACTCGCGCGCGGCCTTTCAGGCAAGCGGAATTCGTGGGTTTTGCTATCAATACATAAAAGGTGTTACTGTGCGCGCAATGCCCGACTGCGCGGGCATCTGCCACCAACAGAGAGCATGTATGGATTGTCGTTCCGACTGTGGCGCGTGCTGTACCGCACCGTCCATCTCAAGCCCCATTCCAGGCATGCCGGAGGGCAAGCCTGCCAATACCCGCTGCGTTCAGCTCTCTGACACTAACCTGTGCATGATCTTTGGCTCGCCTTTACGCCCGAAGGTGTGCTCCGGGCTCCAGCCAACCGCCGAAATGTGCGGCAGTACGCGCCAGCAGGCCATCACTTATCTGCTTGAGCTGGAAGCGCTCACCGCGCCTTAAACGTCTTTGATTCGCGTCAGGCAGCTCAGCGTCATGACGCACATCACCAGCGCAATCCAGAACACCGTATGATAGTTCCAGATTTCAGCCACAACGCCCGCCAGTGAGCCTGCAATAATCCAGCCCACGCGGGTGGTATTCGTATAAAGGGTGGTGGCAGAGCCTGCCTGACCCGGCATCAGGTCCTGAAAGTAGAGCATGCCGATACCGGCCAGAATACCGATGTAAATGGCGTTCAGCAGCTGTAAAGCCAGAAGCAGTGCTGGCGTATGAACCGTCAGCATACCGACATAAAACAGCAGCCCGGCTACGGCGGCGACGCGCATCAAAAAGCGCTTGCCGAAGCGCTTCGCGTAATAACCCGCAATCAGCATGGTGGGGATCTCAAGCCCCGCGGCGGTTCCCATCATGATCCCGGCCAGCTTCTCCGGCAGATGCAGCTCATCAATAATAAACAGCGGCATATTAATGATATAGAGGCTGTTCGTTCCCCACATCAGCGTACAGATAATGAATAACAGCAGTGCGTCGCGGCGGTTGCGTCGCGGAGCTTCCAGCGTACCAGTCGCCACTTTCGGCTCTTTACGCATGGAGGGCAGGAAGAACCAGACCATCGCGCCGCATACCACGAAGGCCACGGCTGCGCTGAGGTACATCACCGTAAAGCCAAAACCCATCGCCAGCGCGTAGGCGAGCGGGGGGCCAATTACCCAGGCCAGCGACACCTGAGCACGCAGTATTGAGCTGAACATCACCGCTTCCCGCCCGGTGCGGTCGGCATGCTCGCGGGCAAGGGCGAACATCTGCGGGTTGGCGGTCGAGCCGAAGCTGCTCAGGAAGACGCCCACGAACAGCAGAATGAAGTAGTTACGGTTCCAGGCAAACAGCAGGCAAGCAAATACCCCGAGCAGGCAGCAAAAAACGATCAGGCTTTTGCGATCGCCTTTGCGGTCTGAACGACCGGCAAGAAACTGGCTGACAAAAATGCCAATGATGGCGCTCCCGGTAAAGAATAAGCCAACCATCGCCGGGCGGGCGTGGACTTCGTTGGTCAGAAAGAGGCTCAGCGTAGGCGTTTGTAACGCACCGGCAATACCGGTGAGGAAAGCAACGATCAAAAACGCCGTTGACGTCAAATCAAAGGGCTTTGGTGAGGCGGCAGCGGGGGTGTTATGCATGTTCAGTCTTTGCGAGTAACAGAGAGAGGCGGAGTTTACGCCGCCCGTCATTAAATAAACAGAGGGTAAAGTCAAGATTGCTACAAAAAATCAAAATGGCATTTCACTTTCGCGCCGCCTCGCTGAAGCGTGCTGAACCTGTTTGCTGAACATCAGCAAAATCCCCTGAACTGAAGAAGAAATGTGCTGCACTTCTAAATTCTGCAACAAGAAATGTAACTTTTCTTGCAACCTTTTGTAGAAAAGACAAGACTTCTTGAAACGTTTCAGCGCTATCTTGCATGTCCTGAAGAAGCAGGTTAGCGCCTATTTTCTCAGTTAAGCTGAAACGATTCAATTTCAGCAGGAGAGGAGAATCATGTTCCAGTTATCTGTTCAGGATATTCACCCGGGCGAACAGGCCGGGAATAAAGAAGAGGCTATTCGCCAGGTCGCCGCTGCGCTCGTGCAGGCTGGCAACGTGGTTGACGGCTACGTCAACGGCATGCTGGCGCGTGAACAGCAGACCTCCACCTTCCTCGGTAACGGTATTGCAATTCCGCACGGCACCACGGACACCCGCGATCAGGTGCTGAAAACCGGTGTGCAGGTCTTCCAGTTCCCGCAGGGCGTGCTGTGGGGCGAGGGTCAGGTGGCTTATGTGGCGATCGGCATCGCGGCCAGCGGTGACGAACACCTGGGCCTGCTGCGTCAGCTGACGCACGTGCTGAGTGATGATGCCGTCGCGGAACAGCTTAAATCCGCCACCACTGCTGAAGAACTGCGTGCCCTGCTGATGGGCGAAAAACAGAGCGAAGCGCTGAAGCTGGATAATGAAACCCTGACGCTGGACGTCGTTGCGTCCGATCTGGTAACGCTCCAGGCGCTGAATGCGGCTCGCCTGAAAGAGGTCGGTGCGGCGGATACCGCTTTTGTGACGCGCGCAATCAATGATAAGCCATTAAACCTGGGGCAGGGCATCTGGCTGAACGACAGCGCTGAAGGTAACCTGCGCAGCGCTATCGCGGTCAGCCGTGCTGCGGTTGCCTTTGAGACCGACGGCGAACGCGCCGCGATGCTGGTAACGGTTGCCATGACTGACGTTCAGCCGGTTTCCGTGCTGAAGCGTCTGGGCGATCTGCTGCTGAACAATAAAGCTGAAAAACTGCTGAACGCAGACGCGGCGACGGTGCTGGCTCTGCTGACCAGCGACGATGCGCTGACGGATGACCTGCTGAGCGCAGAGTACGTGGTGCGTAACGAACATGGCCTGCATGCCCGTCCGGGCACCATGCTGGTGAATACCATTAAACAATTTGAAAGTGAGATCACCGTGACCAATCTGGACGGTTCGGGTAAACCAGCCAACGGGCGCAGCCTGATGAAAGTTGTCGCGCTGGGCGTGAAGAAAGGCCATCGTCTGCGCTTTACCGCGCAGGGTGCGGATGCTGAACAGGCGCTGAAAGCGATTGGCGACGCCATCGCGGCTGGTCTGGGGGAGGGCGCATAATGAGCAGACGTGTTGCGACCATTACGCTGAACCCGGCTTACGATCTGGTGGGTTTCTGCCCGGAAATTGAGCGTGGCGAAGTTAACCTGGTGCGGACGACCGGCCTGCATGCCGCAGGGAAAGGCATTAACGTGGCGAAAGTGCTGAAAGATCTCGGCATCGACGTCACCGTTGGCGGCTTCCTCGGTAAAGACAACCAGGACGGTTTTCAGCAGCTGTTCAGCGAGTTGGGCATCGCCAACCGTTTTCAGGTTGTGCAGGGCCGTACCCGCATTAACGTTAAGCTGACCGAGAAAGACGGTGAAGTGACCGATCTGAACTTCTCCGGCTTCGAAGTGACCCCGGCTGACTGGGAGCGCTTTGTTGCCGATTCCCTGAGCTGGCTGGGCCAGTTTGACATGGTGTGCGTCAGCGGCAGTCTGCCCTCCGGCGTCAGCCCGGAAGCGTTCACCGACTGGATGACGCGCCTGCGCAGCCAGTGCCCGTGCATTATTTTCGACAGCAGCCGCGACGCGCTGGTCGCCGGTCTGAAAGCCTCTCCGTGGCTGGTTAAGCCTAATCGCCGCGAACTGGAGATCTGGGCGGGCCGTAAGCTGCCAGAATTAAAGGATGTGATTGACGCTGCCCATGCGCTGCGCGAGCAGGGTATCGCTCACGTGGTGATTTCGCTGGGTGCAGAAGGTGCCCTGTGGGTTAACGCCTCCGGGGAATGGATTGCCAAACCGCCTTCAATGGAGGTGGTCAGCACCGTGGGTGCCGGGGATTCGATGGTTGGCGGTCTGATCTACGGTCTGCTGATGCGCGAATCCAGTGAACATACCTTACGTCTTGCTACCGCCGTTGCGGCCCTGGCCGTGAGCCAGAGCAATGTCGGTATTACCGATCGTACCCAGTTAGCCGCGATGATGGCGCGCGTTGACTTAAAACCTTTTAACTAACAGCAGGAGAGGAATAATGAAAACGCTGCTGATCATTGACTCCGGTCTCGGACAGGCTCGTGCCTATATGGCGAAGACCCTGCTGGGCGCGGCGGCACAAAAAGCGCACCTGGATATCATTGATAACCCGGGTGATGCTGAAATGGCGATTGTTCTGGGCGACAAAATCCCCGCTGACAGCGCCCTGAACGGCAAAAAAGTGTGGCTGGGTGATATTAATCGCGCGGTGGCACATCCTGAACTGTTTCTGAGCGAAGCAAAAGGTCATGCGACGGTTTACAGCGCACCTGTTGAGGCGGCGCCGGTTGCCGCCGTTGGGCCGAAACGCATTGTTGCGGTAACGGCCTGCCCGACAGGTGTGGCGCACACCTTTATGGCGGCTGAAGCCATTGAAACCGAAGCGAAAAAACGTGGCTGGTGGGTGAAGGTTGAAACTCGCGGCTCTGTTGGCGCGGGCAATGCCATCACGCCTGAAGAGGTGGCGGAAGCCGATCTGGTGATTGTGGCGGCGGATATCGAAGTGGATCTGGCGAAGTTTGCCGGCAAGCCGATGTACCGTACCTCTACCGGCCTGGCGCTGAAGAAGACCGCGCAGGAGTTTGATAAGGCGCTGGCAGAAGCCAAACCGTATCAGGCAACCGGTGCGGCTAAAACTGCGACTGAAGGGAAAAAAGAGTCTGCGGGTGCGTATCGTCACCTGCTGACCGGCGTGTCCTACATGCTGCCGATGGTGGTGGCGGGCGGCCTGTGTATTGCGCTCTCCTTCGCCTTTGGTATCGAGGCGTTTAAAGAGCCGGGCACGCTGGCGGCCGCGTTGATGCAGATTGGCGGCGGCTCCGCGTTTGCGCTGATGGTGCCAGTGCTGGCGGGCTTTATCGCCTTCTCCATTGCTGACCGTCCGGGTCTGACGCCGGGTCTTATCGGCGGTATGCTGGCCGTGAGCACCGGTTCTGGCTTTATCGGCGGTATCATTGCCGGTTTCCTCGCCGGTTATGTGGCGAAGCTGATCAGCTCGAAGCTGAAGCTGCCGCAGAGTATGGAAGCGCTGAAACCTATCCTGATCATCCCGCTGATTTCCAGCCTGGTGGTCGGTCTGGCGATGATTTACCTGATTGGTAAGCCGGTCGCGGGCATTCTGGAAGGTCTGACCCACTGGCTGCAAACCATGGGGACGGCGAATGCGGTGCTGCTGGGCGCAATCCTCGGCGGTATGATGTGTACCGACATGGGGGGGCCGGTGAACAAAGCGGCATATGCGTTTGGCGTTGGCCTGCTGAGTACCCAGACCTACGCGCCGATGGCGGCGATCATGGCGGCAGGTATGGTGCCACCGCTGGCGCTTGGCCTGGCGACGATCATTGCCCGTCGTAAGTTCGATAAAGCGCAGCAGGAAGGCGGTAAAGCTGCGCTGGTGCTGGGCCTGTGCTTCATCACCGAAGGCGCAATTCCGTTTGCGGCGCGCGATCCAATGCGTGTTCTGCCGTGCTGTATCGTGGGTGGTGCGGTGACGGGGGCTATCTCCATGGCAGTAGGTGCGAAACTGATGGCGCCGCACGGCGGTCTGTTTGTCCTGCTGATCCCTGGCGCCATCACGCCGGTGCTGGGTTATCTGCTGGCGATTGTTGCCGGTACGCTGGTGGCGGGCCTCTCTTACGCGGTGCTGAAACGTCCGGAAGCGGAAGTTGTGGCGAAAGCAGCGTAAGCGGTAAGCAATAAAAAAGCCGGGTGCTAATGCAACCCGGCTTTTTTTATGCCGCCTGTTCAGCGGTTTGCTGTGCCTTCAGCCAGGCAATCTCTTCTGCCCAGATGTCCGGATTGATGGTTTCCAGCACCATCGGAATACCGTCGAAGCGAGCGTCCTGCATGATAAAGCGGAACGCATCGTGGCCGATGTTGCCTTCGCCCAGGCTGTGATGGCGGTCAACGCGGCTACCAAAGGCGCTTTTCGCATCGTTTAAGTGCATACCGCGAAGATATTTAAAACCAACAATACGCTCGAACTCCTCGAAGGTATTTTTTGTGGCCTCGGTTGTGCGCAGGTCGTAACCGGCCGCAAACGCGTGGCAGGTATCAATGCACACGCCCACGCGGGATTTGTCTTCCACGCCGTCGATGATCGCCGCCAGATGCTCAAACTTAAAGCCGAGGTTGCTGCCCTGACCGGCGGTATTCTCAATCACCGCCGTCACGCCCTGGGTTTTATCCAGCGTCATGTTAATTGACTCGGCGATGCGCGCCAGACAGGCGTCTTCGTCGATTTGCATCAGATGGCTGCCGGGATGGAAATTCAGCAGCGTTAGCCCCAGCTGTTCACAGCGCTGAACCTCATCCAGGAACGCTTCGCGGGATTTTTCCAGCGCCTCGGCAACCGGGTGACCAAGGTTAATGAGGTAGCTGTCATGGGGAAGGATCTGGCCAGGCCCGTAGCGGTATTTCTCGCAGGCGGCTTTGAAGTCATCAATCACTTCCGCAGTGAGGGGAGCTGCGCGCCACTGGCGCTGGTTTTTGGTGAACAGGGCGAAAGCGGTCGCCTCGATTTCGGCGGCGCGAATGGCGGCATTCGCAAGGCCACCGGCAGCGCTGACGTGCGCTCCAACATATTTCATAAAAAGACTCCTGTTAACCCGAAATGCCTATGATAACGGGTTAACAGGAGAAGGACGAGATGGTTTATGCCAGCAGGCTGTGTACCGCAAGGTTAATCGCACCGCCGCCAACTATCAGCCAGATGAACAGCACCAGCGCCATCAGCAGCGGCTTCGCACCGGCTTTTTTCAGGGCGCTCACGTGCGTGGTGATGCCCAGCGCCGCCATTGCCATCGCCAGCAGGACCGTATCCAGCGTGACCAGCATATCCACCATCGCTTTTGGCAGCAGGTGGAAAGAGTTGAAGACAGCGACCACGATGAACAGGATCGCAAACCACGGAATGGTGATTTTGCTTTTCCCGCTGTCGCCTGCCGGAGCAAGCTGTTTAACCCGCGCCGCGAGGAAAATCAGGAACGGGGCCAGCATCATCACGCGCAGCATTTTGGCGATGACCGCCGCGTTTTCCGCTTCGGGGTTAATGGCGTGACCTGCCGCCAACACCTGTGCCACTTCGTGCATGGTTGAGCCGATATAAATGCCGTAGGTTTCCGGACTAAACCAGTGCGCCACCAGCGGATACATGGCCGGATACAGGAAGATCGCCAGCGTACCGAAGATAACTACCGTCGCGACGGCAACCGTGACTTTACTGGCTTCGGCTTTAACGACGGGTTCTGTTGCCAGTACCGCCGCTGCGCCGCAGATGCTGCTACCCGCACCGATCAGCCAGCTGGTCTGTTTGTCCAGTCCAAAGATCTTCTGGCCGATAAAGCACGCCAGTAAAAAGGTGCTCGAAAGGGTCAGGACGTCAATGGCAATCCCGCTGACACCCACATCCGCAATCTGCGAAAAGGTGAGACGGAAGCCATAAAGGATGATCCCGAGACGTAATAAATGCTGCTTGGCGAAAATCACGCCGCCGTCGCAGGATTTCCAGATGTGCGGGTAAACGGTGTTCCCGACCACCATGCCGAGCAGAATGGCCAGCGTCAGGGCGCTGAACCCTGCACCGGCAACCGCCGGTATACTGCCGCCCCATAAGGCCACGCCGGTAACCACGGCGCTGAGCGCGAGACCCGGCACGAAGTGCCACACTGTACGATGATGTTGTAAGGTGATTTCTGACATAACCTTCTCCTTTGTCTGGCTAAAGGTTACGGCGCTCTGGCTTAAAAATAAAATTGATTATATATTTATAATCAATCTTTATAAGTGGTAAGTAACCATGCACATTACATTGCGTCAGCTGGAAGTTTTTGCCGAGGTGCTGAAAAGCGGCTCGACAACCCAGGCGTCACAAATGCTGGCGCTCTCGCAGTCCGCCGTTAGCGCGGCCTTGACCGATCTTGAAGGGCAACTGGGCGTCCAGCTTTTCGACAGGGTAGGGAAGCGGCTGGTGGTGAACGAACATGGCCGCCTGCTGTATCCGCGTGCCCTGGCTTTACTGGAGCAGGCGACGGAGATCGAACAGCTGTTCCGCGAGGACAACGGCGCTATTCGCGTCTACGCTAGCAGCACGATCGGTAACTACATCCTGCCGGAAGTGATTGCCCGCTACCGCCGGGATTTTCCGACCCTGCCGCTGGAGATGAGCGTCGGCAACAGCCAGGACGTGATCAACGCGGTGATTGATTTCCGCGTGGACATCGGGCTTATCGAAGGGCCGTGCCACAACGTGGATATCATTGCGGAGCCCTGGCTGGAGGATGAGCTGGTGGTGTTTGCCTCTCCGGCCTCTTCTTTACTCCAGGGCGAGGTCACGCTGGAGCGGCTGGCGCAAGCGCAGTGGATCCTGCGAGAGCAGGGCTCCGGCACGCGTGAGATTGTCGATTATCTGCTGCTGTCCCATCTACCGCAGTTCCAGTTAGGGATGGAATTAGGTAACTCCGAGGCCATTAAGCATGCCGTACGCCATGGTCTGGGCATTAGCTGTCTTTCCCGACGGGTGATTGCCGAACAGCTGGAAACCGGCTCACTGGTTGAGATCCCCGTTCCGCTGCCGAAGCTGGTGCGCACGCTGTGGTGCATCCATCATCGTCAGAAACACCTTTCCAGCTCGCTCCAGCGTTTTATGCGCTACTGCGAGATGTAAAAGCGCCCCTCACTCTGGCCCTCTCCCCAAAGGGGAGAGGGAAAAATTATGCTTTACTTATAATCCTGGCCGAGTCATGAAGCTCTCTTATAACTGAGTATTTCTGCCGGAAGCAACGCAGATCGTCTGCTACAATCGCGCCTCATTTATTGAATGGACAGCATTTTCACATGGTTTCAGAAACTAAAACCACACAAGCGCCCGCGCTACGTCGCGCACTTAAGGCGCGTCACCTGACGATGATCGCCATTGGCGGCTCCATCGGTACGGGTCTTTTCGTTGCCTCTGGCGCAACAATTTCGGCAGCCGGCCCGGGTGGGGCATTATTCTCTTATATCCTGATTGGCCTGATGGTCTACTTCCTGATGACCAGCCTGGGCGAACTGGCGGCATACATGCCGGTGTCTGGTTCGTTTTCGACCTACGGACAAAAATACGTTGAGGAAGGCTTCGGCTTCGCGCTGGGCTGGAACTACTGGTACAACTGGGCGGTGACCATCGCCGTTGACCTCGTCGCGGCACAGCTGGTAATGACCTGGTGGTTCCCGGACACGCCCGGCTGGATCTGGAGCGCCCTGTTCCTGGCGGTCATCTTCCTGCTGAACTACATCTCCGTGCGCGGTTTCGGCGAAGCGGAATACTGGTTCTCTTTGATTAAAGTGGCAACCGTCATCATCTTTATCGTCGTCGGTGTGGCGATGATCGTTGGTATTTTCAAAGGGGCTGAACCGGCGGGCTGGAGTAACTGGACAATAGGCGATGCGCCGTTTGCCGGGGGCTTCTCGGCGATGATTGGCGTGGCGATGATTGTCGGCTTCTCCTTCCAGGGTACCGAGTTGATTGGTATCGCGGCCGGTGAATCCGAAAACCCGGAGAAGAATATTCCGCGCGCGGTGCGTCAGGTGTTCTGGCGTATCCTGCTGTTCTATGTGTTCGCGATCCTGATTATCAGCCTGATCATTCCGTATACCGACCCAAGCCTGCTGCGTAACGACGTAAAAGACATCAGCGTCAGCCCGTTCACGCTGGTCTTCCAGCACGCGGGTCTGCTCTCAGCGGCGGCGGTGATGAACGCGGTGATCCTGACGGCGGTACTGTCTGCGGGTAACTCCGGGATGTACGCCTCCACCCGCATGCTCTACACCCTGGCCTGCGACGGTAAAGCACCGCGTATTTTCTCGAAACTGTCTCGCGGTGGCGTGCCACGCAACGCGCTGTATGCGACCACGGTGATTGCGGGTCTCTGTTTCCTGACCTCCATGTTCGGCAACCAGACGGTCTACCTGTGGCTGCTGAACACCTCTGGTATGACGGGCTTCATTGCCTGGCTGGGCATTGCCATCAGCCACTACCGTTTCCGTCGCGGGTACGTCAAGCAGGGGCATGATCTGAATAACCTGCCGTACCGGTCAGGATTCTTCCCGCTGGGGCCGATCTTCGCCTTCGTTCTGTGCCTGATTATTACCCTGGGTCAGAACTATGAGGCCTTCCTTGCGGACACCATTGACTGGGGCGCCGTCACGGCCACCTATATTGGCATTCCGCTGTTCCTGATCATCTGGTTTGGCTACAAACTGACGAAAGGAACACGCTTCGTTCGCTACAGTGAAATGGATTTCCCGGAACGATTTAAATAATAACCGCACTTCCTCTCTTTTAGCCCGCTCAGTTGAGCGGGCTTTTTTATGGCAGATCAGAAGCTGTAGGTCATGCCAACGGTATAGCGGCGGCCATCCAGCACGGTGTCATACGTATCGTAATCAATCTGCTTATCGAGCACGTTATACACACCGGCAGTAACCAGCAGGTTTTTGTTGGCGTTGTAGCGCATACCGACATCAACCTGAGTGTAGGACGGCGTACCCTGGGACATTGACGTGCGGCTCAGGTACTCAGACGTTTTACCGCGCAGGTTCAGACGGCTCCAGAACCCGACGTCTGGCGTCGCCTGCCAGTCCAGGGTGGTGTTGAACATGTGTTTCGGCATTTTGTTCAGCGGCTTGCCGGAGAACTGGCCGCTCTTCTGCTCGGACTCTGTATAGGTGTAGTTTGCAGTCCAGTTCACATCACGCGTGATCTTCCACCCGAAGGAGGACTCCACACCGCGCATGTTGGCTTTGTCCACGTTGACGCGATCGCTGACGAAATCATAGCTGTGACCGCCAATCGTACAGGCGGGATCGGCGCTGCTGTTACAGCGGCGAACTTCCGTAATTTTGTCCTTGAAGTCGGTATTAAACAGCGTTACGCCGGCATTCAGGTCATCGTTGTTATCCCAGAGCAGGGCGAGCTCTTCGCTCAGGCTCTTCTCTGGTTTCAGATCCGGGTTGCCGACGATGATACCGTCAAGACGGCCGCCACCTGTCACCTGGCCCCAGCTGGCAGACGACTGACGCAGATCCGGCGCACGATAGCCAGCAGAAACCCCGCCTTTCAACGTCCACTGATCGGCCAGGTGCCATACGCCGTAACCGCGCGGCGTCCAGTTAGTACCGTAGTTTTGGTCTTTGTCCATACGCAGGCCGCCGGTCAACGTAAAGCTTTCCGTCATTGACCATTCATCTTCGGCAAACAGGGCCCAGCTCCAGCGCGTCAGTTTGTTCAGGCCGTCAGCAGCTTCCAGCTGATTACCGTTGTCGCGCAGTTTCTCATAGCGATACTGCCCGCCGAGGGTCAACGTATGATCGCCGAGGAAAATCTGGTTCTGGTTGTTGAAGGTGGTGTTATAGGAGCGCATTTCGCGACCTGGAGTATTGGTCTCTTCCTGCTGGATATAGCTGGTGGTATTGAAGTCTTCGTAATAACCACTGTGGGTTAACGAGTAGGTCGTGTGCTCATAGCGCGAGTCGCTTTTGGTATTTGGCGTACAGGTTGTTCCCCGGCAGGTTTCAGCCGCTTTCGACATCCCCGGGGTGCTGTTTCTGTCCTGAAGTTCGCGAGCAAAGTCGAGGTCGAAATCGTTCTTCTCGTCCGGCGTGAAGTTTAGCGTAATGCCACCGTTACGCATTTTCTGCTCGTTATAGCCGTTCACGATTTTATCTTCTGCGCGGCGTGACAACAGCCCCGTCACCTTTGCGCCCAGAAGTCCGTCGATCAGGGGACCAGAGGCGTAGGCGTTGGTCTGGAAGATATCGCCGGAATCATGATTTTCCTGGAAGGTTGCATCGCCATGCAACGAACCGGTCCAGGCTTTGGTGTTCGAGACTTTTTTGGTAATGACGTTAATGACGCCACCCATCGCATCGGAGCCGTAAAGCGAGGACATCGGGCCGCGGATGACCTCGATGCGCTCAATGGACTCCAGCGGCGGCAGCCAGCCTTGTTCAATACCCGAGTTGTCGCTGTTGGGGCGGGTGCTTCGCGTACTGACGCGTTTGCCGTTCACCAGGAACAGGGTGTACTGAGAGGCCATGCCGCGAATACTGATATCACTGCTGCTCCCGCCGCCAGTCACGACAACACCCGGGACATCTCTCAGGGCATCGGTAACATCACGGTAGGCTTTATCTTCAATCTGCTGTTTTGAAATCACAGAGATGGAGGCGGGGGCATTCTGGATCTTTTGTTCAAAACCCGTTGCAGTGACGACAACGGTGTCCTGATCGGCTGCGTGAACGAAGGGGGAACATGTGGCAGCGCCAATGGCGACGGCCAGGAGCTTAATGCGTGGTATTGTCATTTGTACATTCCGTATAAAAATGAAAAAAACTCCATCGGGATAACCCTGAGAACTGTATGTTTTTGTCTTGTAAGAACTCTTTGAGATGGAGAAGAGCCTGGAATTGTACAAAAGAATGTAGAATTGTAAACACAAATGATAATTGAAATCATTTGTGTTTGAGTGATGACGACGGAAAACAGGCTGGATTCAAGCGGATAGAAGTATGTAAAGAGGGGAGGGGAAAGACCCGGCAGGCAGGAGGCGCTACCGGGCAAAAGGCGGAACTTACCTGAACAGATGCTCCGCATGGAAGCGGAGATGATCCTCAATAAAGGACGCCATGAAGTAATAGCTGTGGTCGTATCCCGGTTGAATGCGCAGCGTTAGCGGCCAGTCCTTCTGGCGCGCGGCTTCCGCCAGCACCGCAGGCTGTAACTGCCCGGCGAGGAACTGATCGGCATCACCCTGATCCACCAGCATCGGGATAGCGTCTTCTGACTGGCTCGCCAGCATCAGCGCGCAGCTATCCCATTCCTGCCATTTCTCTACATCTTCACCCAGATAGTGCCTAAAGGCTTTTTGCCCCCACGGCACCTGCGTTGGGTTCACAATCGGCGCAAATGCGGACACGCTGGTGAATTTCCCCGGATTTTTCAGCGCCATTATCAGCGCCCCGTGCCCACCCATCGAATGTCCGCTTATCGCGCAGCGCTCGCTGACCGCGAACTGAGAGTGCACAAGGGCAGGCAGTTCATCGCGAATGTAGTCATACATGCGGTAATGGCTCGCCCACGGTTGTTCCGTGGCGTTGAGATAGAAGCCGGCGCCTTTACCCAAATCGTATCCGGCATCGTCGGCCACGTCCTCGCCACGCGGGCTGGTATCTGGCATCACCAGCGCAATGCCCAGTTCGGCGGCAATACGCTGGGCGCCCGCTTTGGTGGTGAAGTTTTCGTCGTTGCAGGTCAGGCCTGAAAGCCAGTACAGCACCGGTGGGGTGTCCGCAGGGGGCAGGAAAATGCTGAACGTCATAGCACAATTCAGCGTGGTGGAGTCGTGCCGCCAGCGCTGCTGTCGACCTTCAAAACAACGATGCTCTTCGAGCAGTTCCATGCAGGGCTCCTTATACGAAAGACTATTCATAAAACGCATAATACAGAGTTTTCATTGACCTGTGAGCAACTTTCACTTTCGCAGGACGGCGAGATGTTGCATCATAAATTTACTTTTCTTTAACAATTGGAGCGATCATGGCGCTGCGTATCGCGCTCAGCGGATTTGCGGTTCTGGTCGTGGCGATGGGGATAGGGCGCTTCGCCTTCACACCTCAGGTGCCGCTGATGATAGCCGCCGGGCAACTCACGCTTACCAGCGCGGGGCTGGTGGCGGCAATGAACTATCTGGGCTATCTGGTAGGGGCATGGGATGCCATGCGCGCCCATCGCTTCGTTGAAACACGTCTCTGGCTTGGCATCACCGGTGCGGTGGCGCTGACGCTGCTCTCCGCGGCGGCAGAGAATGCCGTCGTTCACGGTCTGCTGCGCTTTGTGATCGGCTGCATGAGCGGCTGGTCGATGGTACTGATTGCCGCCTGGACCAACGAGCGGCTGGGGCAGCTGGGCAAACCGGGACTCAGTGCGGCCGTCTTTGCCGGACCCGGGGCCGGCATCGCCCTGAGCGGCCTGCTGGCGGTCTATATTCAGGCGAAATCCTTGTCCGCCGGGGCGGCATGGCAAATCTACGGCGTACTGGCGCTGGTGCTGATCGTACTGGTGGCGCGCTACCTGCCGCGCGCAGGTCAGCTTCATCGCCCTGGTACCGCGCCTGAGCCGTTGCTGCTGACTGCGGATCTCAGGCGTCTGGTCTGGAGCTACAGCCTGGCAGGGTTCGGCTATATCCTCCCGGCGACCTTTTTATCGCAAATGGCGGCGGTGCGTTTTCCCGGCAGCCTGTTTGCCCAGTTTGTCTGGCCAATATTTGGCGCCGCCTCGGTGGTGGGGATTGCGCTGAGCATTGCCCTGCGGCATACATCAAGCGCTAACCGCAGGCTGGCGATTGTTCTTTGGTTACAGGGGATTGGCGTGCTGGCGGCCTGGTTGCTGCCGGGCATAGGCGGCTTGCTGACGGGAGGGCTGCTGGTGGGCGGCGGGTTCCTCTGCGCCGTGCAGCTCTCTCTTCTGTACGGTCGCGAGCTGGCGCCAGACCACACGCGTTACATGGCGGGATTGCTCACCACCGGGTATGCCATTGGTCAGCTGGTGGGTCCGGTCACGTCGGCTCTGTCGACCTGGCTCACGCACCGTCTGGAACCTGCGCTGGGGCTGGCGGGGATCGCGCTGTTCGTTGGCGGAGCGTTAGTCTGGAACCGTCAGGCTGAAAGGCAACAGCAATTGCAATAATTATCGTCGTGAATACTGGATTATGTGCGTCGCCTCACGCACAATGAGCGCACACTTTTGCCACAACGAGGGCAAAAGACGCCACACCTGCAGGAGAAAAGAATGTCATCACTCAGTAAAGAAGCAGCCCTTGTCCATGAAGCGCTGGTTGCGCGCGGTCTTGAAACGCCACTGCGCCCGCCCGTGCAGGAGCTGGACAATGTTACCCGCAAGCGTCTGATCGCCGGCCATATGACGGAGATCATGCAACTGCTGAATCTCGATCTGAGCGACGACAGCCTGATGGAGACGCCGCACCGCATCGCGAAGATGTACGTCGACGAAATTTTCTCCGGCCTGGATTACGCGAACTTCCCGAAAATCACCGTCATTGAAAATAAGATGAAGGTCGATGAGATGGTGACGGTACGCGATATCACGCTGACCAGCACCTGCGAGCATCACTTTGTGACCATCGATGGTAAAGCAACGGTGGCCTATATTCCAAAAGATACGGTCATTGGCCTGTCCAAGATCAACCGCATCGTGCAGTTCTTTGCCCAGCGTCCGCAGGTGCAGGAACGTCTGACGCAGCAGATCCTGACCGCACTGCAAACCCTGTTGGGGACTAACAATGTGGCGGTGTCTATCGACGCGGTGCACTACTGCGTGAAAGCGCGCGGCGTGCGTGATGCTACCAGCGCAACCACCACCACTTCGCTGGGCGGCCTGTTCAAATCGAGCCAGAACACCCGCCAGGAGTTCCTGCGCGCCGTGCGTCACCACAACTAATCAGACAGGGCAGGGACCATGGAGCGAAACGTCACGCTCGATTTTGTTCGCGGCGTCGCCATTCTCGGTATCCTGCTGCTGAATATCAGCGCCTTCGGTCTGCCGAAGGCCGCCTATCTGAATCCTGCGTGGTATGGCGACATCACGCGTAGCGACGCCTGGACGTGGGCAATCCTCGATCTCTTTGCACAGGTGAAATTCCTGACCCTCTTTGCGCTTCTGTTTGGCGCGGGACTTCAGCTTCTGCTCAAACGCGGTACGCGCTGGATCCAGTCGCGTTTAACGCTGCTGGTTATCCTCGGTTTTATTCACGGGCTGCTTTTCTGGGACGGCGATATTCTGCTCGCGTATGGTCTGGTGGGCCTGATTTGCTGGCGGCTGATCCGCGACGCACCCGGTGTGAAAAGTCTGTTTAACACCGGCGTGATGCTCTATGTCATGGGACTGGCCGTGTTATTGCTGCTTGGCATGATTGCCGATGATTCCACCAGTCGTTCATGGATCCCGGATGCGGCCAACCTGCAATATGAGCAGTTCTGGAAGCTGAAAGGCGGCATGGAAGCGATCGGCAACCGGGCCGATATGCTCGGCGATAACCTGCTGGCGCTGGGCGCGCAATACGGCTGGCAGCTGGCGGGGATGATGCTGATGGGTGCAGCCCTGATGCGCACCGGCTGGCTGAAAGGGGAATTTAGCCTGCGACACTATCGTCGTACGGGTGCAGGGCTGGTGCTGCTCGGCGTGATCATCAACCTCCCGGCGGTGATGATGCAGTGGCATCTACAATGGGATTACCGTTGGTGTGCGTTCCTGTTGCAGGTGCCGCGCGAACTGAGCGCGCCGTTCCAGACCATTGGCTATGCGGCGCTGATCTATGGCTTCTGGCCCCAGCTTTCTCGCCTGTGGATCGTCAGTGCGGTGGTCTGCGTTGGGCGGATGGCGTTAAGCAATTACATCCTGCAAACGCTGATATGCACCACGCTTTTCTACCGATTCGGCCTGTTTATGAAATTCGATCGCCTGACGCTGCTGGCGTTTGTTATTCCGGTCTGGATTGTTAACGTGGTGTTTTCAGTTGTCTGGCTGCGTTTTTTCCGTCAGGGCCCGCTGGAATGGGCATGGCGACAGTTAACCGCTCGTGCTTCGGGCGTGTCATTGCGTAATACATCCAGATAACGATCTGGATCACAATCATTAACAAAACGGATGTAAGCGTTTTCATCTGTGTGAGCTTCTTCACGTAGTCTCCTCTCTCTCGCTGCCAGAATAGCCACCTTGCTAAACACAGGGGGTGTCTGTGAGTTGCTGCAATCCTTTAAAGGGTGGTGAATATGATCACCATTCGTGACGTCGCCCGCCAGGCGGGTGTTTCTGTTGCTACTGTCTCCCGTGTGCTGAACAACAGTGCGCTGGTCAGCCCTGAAACGCGTGAAACCGTAATGAAAGCCGTGACCCAGCTGGGGTACCGGCCAAACGCCAATGCCCAGGCGCTGGCGACGCAGGTCAGCGATACCATTGGCGTAGTGGTGATGGACGTGTCGGACGCTTTCTTCGGCGCGCTGGTCAAAGCGGTGGATGTGGTTGCCCAGCAGCACCAGAAATATGTGCTGATTGGCAACAGCTATCACGAGGCTGAAAAAGAGCGTTATGCCATTGAGGTACTGATCCGCCAGCGCTGTAACGCCCTGATTGTGCACTCTAAAGCCCTGAGCGATGAAGAGCTGGCCGGGTTTATGGAGCAGATCCCCGGCATGGTGCTGATCAACCGTATCGTCCCCGGCTACGCGCATCGCTGCGTCAGTCTGGATAACATCAGCGGCGCGATGATGGCGACGCGGATGCTCATCAGCAACGGCCATCAGCGCATAGGTTATCTGGCTTCCAGCCACGGTATTGAAGACGACATGATGCGCCGCGAGGGCTGGCAAAACGCCCTGAAAGAGCAGGGCATTGCGCCGCTGGAGAGCTGGGTAGGTACCGGTTCGCCGGACATGCAGGGCGGTGAAGCGGCAATGGTTGAACTGCTGGGGCGTAATCTTCAGCTGACGGCCGTGTTTGCCTATAACGACAGCATGGCGGCAGGTGCGCTTACCGCGCTGAAAGATAATGGCATTGCGGTACCGCAGCATTTATCGCTGATCGGTTTTGATGATATCCCCATTGCCCGTTACACCGATCCGCAGCTGACAACGGTACGTTATCCCATTGCGTCGATGGCGAAACTGGCGACAGAGCTGGCGTTACAGGGGGCGGCTGGGCTGTTAGATCCTGACGCAACGCATTGTTTTATGCCGACTTTAGTACGCCGCCATTCGGTCGCTATCCGGCAAACTGTGGCTCCGATCACTAACTGATAACATCACGTGATGTAACCGTTTTCAATCTGTGAGTAAATTCACAGTATCTTAACAAGCCGCTGTCTATGATGTCAGCGTTTTAGGGGCTGAAACACAATGTAACGGTGATTATTCACTTTTACCGTTATCACAATGCCTCAAACAACGAATAAAACGCATTTCTGGAGCGTTACCGAACACGGAAGCTGGACATTTTATAAGTGAACTTCGGCGATCAGTAACGTTTTATTAATATCTGCCCGCCGACCGTTTTTCACAAGAACTACCCTGCATAAAAAAAACCGGAGATACCATGAATAAGAAGGTGTTGACTCTGTCTGCTGTCATGGCAAGCATGCTTTTTGGCGCAGCAGCACACGCAGCGGATACCCGTATTGGCGTGACTATCTATAAATACGACGATAACTTCATGTCCGTTGTGCGTAAAGCAATTGAAAAAGATGCTAAATCAGCGCCAGACGTGCAGCTGCTGATGAATGATTCCCAGAATGACCAGTCCAAACAGAACGATCAGATTGACGTTCTTCTGGCAAAAGGCGTGAAAGCGCTGGCTATTAACCTGGTTGACCCGGCTGCGGCAGGCACGGTGATCGAGAAAGCGCGCGGCCAGAACGTGCCAATTGTCTTCTTCAACAAAGAACCTTCCCGTAAAGCGCTGGACAGCTACGACAAAGCGTATTACGTGGGTACCGACTCCAAAGAGTCCGGGATTATCCAGGGCGATCTGATTGCGAAACACTGGGCGGCGAACCCAAACTGGGATCTGAACAAAGATGGTCAGATTCAGTTCGTTCTGCTGAAAGGCGAACCGGGCCATCCGGATGCTGAAGCACGTACCACCTACGTTATTAAAGAGCTGAACGACAAGGGCCTTAAAACCCAGCAGCTGGCGTTAGACACCGCAATGTGGGACACCGCTCAGGCGAAAGATAAGATGGACGCGTGGCTGTCCGGCCCTAACGCCAACAAAATTGAAGTGGTCATTGCCAACAACGATGCGATGGCAATGGGTGCGGTAGAAGCGCTGAAAGCACACAACAAATCCGCCATTCCTGTATTCGGCGTGGATGCCCTGCCAGAAGCGCTGGCGCTGGTGAAATCTGGCGCTATGGCCGGTACCGTGCTGAACGATGCTAACAACCAGGCGAAAGCCACCTTCGATCTGGCGAAAAACCTGGCCGATGGTAAAGGTGCCGCTGACGGGACTAACTGGAAAATTGACAACAAAATCGTTCGCGTTCCTTACGTGGGCGTAGACCAGTCCAACCTGGCTGAGTTTATCGGTAAATAAGTTATCTGCATTGTCTTCACTGGGCGCAATTCGTTGCGCCCTTTTATAACGCGATATGCGAGGCCAACAAGGTATAATTATGGTCAGCACAACTACTCAGTCGTCCGGTGAATACTTGTTGGAAATGACCGGTGTCAATAAGTCATTCCCCGGTGTTAAGGCGCTCGATAATGTTAATTTAAAAGTTCGTCCTCACTCTATTCATGCATTAATGGGTGAAAACGGTGCGGGTAAATCAACATTATTAAAATGCCTTTTTGGGATCTATCAAAAAGATTCTGGCAGCATTCTTTTTCAGGGAAAAGAGATCGACTTCCATTCAGCGAAAGAAGCGCTGGAGAACGGTATCTCGATGGTACACCAGGAATTAAACCTGGTCCTGCAACGTTCAGTTATGGATAATATGTGGTTGGGTCGTTATCCAACCAAAGGTGTCTTTGTCGATCAGGATAAAATGTATCGCGACACCAAAGCCATTTTTGATGAGCTGGATATTGATATCGACCCGCGCGCCCGCGTCGGGACATTATCCGTTTCCCAGATGCAGATGATCGAAATTGCCAAAGCGTTCTCCTATGATGCGAAAATTGTGATCATGGATGAACCGACATCGTCATTAACGGAAAAAGAGGTTAACCACCTTTTTACCATTATTCGTAAGCTGAAAGATCGCGGCTGTGGCATTGTCTATATCTCACATAAAATGGAAGAGATCTTCCAGCTGTGCGATGAAATCACCATCCTGCGCGACGGTCAGTGGATTGCCACCCAGCCGCTGGAAGGGCTGGACATGGACAAGATCATTGCCATGATGGTTGGCCGTTCTCTGAACCAGCGCTTCCCGGATAAAGAAAACAAGCCAGGCGAAGTGATTCTGGAGGTACGTAACCTGACCTCGCTGCGTCAGCCGTCTATCCGCGATGTCTCTTTCGATCTGCACAAGGGGGAGATCCTTGGCATCGCAGGGCTGGTGGGCGCTAAGCGCACCGATATCGTGGAAACCCTGTTTGGTATCCGTGAGAAAGCCGAAGGCACCATTACGCTGCACGGTAAGAAGATCAACAACCACAACGCCAACGAAGCCATTAATAATGGCTTTGCGCTGGTGACGGAAGAGCGTCGTTCCACCGGTATTTACGCTTATCTGGATATTAACTTTAACTCGTTAATTTCTAATATTCGCAATTACAAAAACAAGGTCGGGCTGCTGGATAATTCCCGCATGAAGAGCGATACCCAGTGGGTGATTGACTCCATGCGCGTGAAAACGCCGGGCCACCGCACGCAAATTGGCTCACTTTCGGGAGGAAACCAGCAGAAAGTCATTATTGGTCGCTGGCTATTAACCCAGCCTGAAATTCTGATGCTGGATGAACCTACGCGCGGTATCGACGTGGGTGCAAAATTCGAGATTTACCAGCTTATCGCAGAGCTGGCGAAAAAAGATAAAGGGATCATTATTATTTCTTCCGAAATGCCGGAATTGTTAGGGATCACAGACCGTATTCTGGTTATGAGCAATGGTCTCGTTGCCGGTATTGTTGAAACCAAAACGACAACGCAAAACGAAATTTTGCGTCTTGCGTCTTTGCACCTTTAAGATCAGGGGCTCCTCATGAGTGCGTTAAATAAAAAAAGTTTTCTCACTTATCTGAAAGAAGGCGGTATTTACGTTGTTCTTTTAGTCTTGCTGGCGATTATTATTTTCCAGGACCCTACATTCTTAAGTCTGCTGAACTTGAGTAACATTCTGACCCAGTCTTCCGTACGTATTATTATCGCGCTTGGCGTGGCGGGACTTATCGTTACCCAGGGGACTGACCTTTCGGCAGGGCGCCAGGTGGGTCTGGCGGCGGTCATTGCGGCGACCCTGTTGCAGTCGATGGAAAACGCCAACAAGGTATTCCCGGAGATGGCGACCATGCCGATTTTCGTGGTGATCCTGATCGTATGTGCCATCGGCGCGGTAATTGGCCTGATTAACGGCATCATCATTGCTTACCTGAACGTGACGCCATTCATCACTACGCTTGGCACGATGATCATCGTTTATGGTATCAACTCCCTGTACTACGATTTCGTCGGCGCGTCTCCAATCTCTGGCTTCGACAGCGGCTTCTCGACCTTCACGCAGGGGTTTGTTGCGCTCGGCAGCTTCCGTCTCTCCTATATCACCTTCTATGCGCTGATTGCGGTGGCATTCGTCTGGATCCTGTGGAACAAAACCCGCTTCGGTAAAAACATCTTTGCTATCGGCGGTAACCCGGAAGCGGCGAAGGTCTCCGGGGTCAACGTGGCTCTGAACCTGCTGATGATTTATGCCCTGTCCGGGGTCTTCTACGCCTTCGGCGGGATGCTGGAAGCAGGCCGTATCGGCTCTGCAACCAACAACCTCGGCTTTATGTACGAACTGGATGCGATTGCGGCCTGCGTGGTTGGCGGCGTCTCCTTCAGCGGCGGCGTGGGTACCGTGCTGGGCGTGGTGACCGGTGTGATCATCTTCACCGTTATCAACTACGGCCTGACCTACATCGGTGTGAACCCGTACTGGCAGTACATAATCAAGGGTGCGATCATCATCTTCGCGGTTGCCCTGGATTCACTGAAGTACGCGCGTAAGAAATAAGCGCTGGAATGAAAGAACCCGCAGCGATGCGGGTTTTTTTATGAGAAAAGTGAAGCGATAAGCGATTTTGAAACGGGCACTAGTCCGGTTTGAAGCCCAAAGGGTTTAAAGATTTTATTTATGACGTCAGCGGAATAATTGCCTCTGTTATTTTCTACATCCGACAATGTTTTCCGGGATACGCTGACCAGCTTTGCATATTCATCCTGCTTCAGCCCTAACACCTCGACCCTGAGCCTTTTCAGCGCCTCTCCCTGTGTGATTTTCCCCAGCAAAATGTCCCGTATGGCTGCATGCAGTACAGCCTGGCGATCGAGAGTACTAATCCGCGTTAAGCCTTGTGTAACGCGTTGCCTCTTCACTACCGATGGCTTATCCGGCTCTTCCGCCTCGTCATGATGTCGCTTTTTATTTACGCTGCGTACTTGAGCTAATGTCTGTAAAAGCTCTGATTCAGCTTCATTAGGTGTTTTCATAATAAACCCCAACGGGAAAGTTTATCCGGGATGTAGCGAAAACCCATCGCGGGCATTTCCATTATCTGTTCGGGAACGCCTCGCGCCGCCAGCCTTTCCGGGAGATCAATAAGCTGAACGGCTGTTTCATGCAGAGCATCAAGTAATGTTGCGGGAGGGATCCACTCCGCCAGCGTTTGTGCGATAGTGTTGAAATTATAATCCCCCCCTGATTCGCAAGATAATGACCACTTCAGGGTTCTTGGTATCCCTTCAGGATCGGCTTTCATCGGCGCAAAGTCATATACAGGGGAGAGCATAATTTGATTTTCAGCCTTCACAAAGGCGGTATTTCGCCCATGGTTGTCACTATTTCCAAAAATAATATTTAGCAGATCGCGACGCACCCATTCTGTTACAAATCCCGGAATATCAAAATGATAACCCTGCTGCTGGACCATATGGCTGGAGGTGATTTTATTAATTAACGCGCGCAACGTTGTCTCATGATCAAGGAGGGTGCCGGGTGCCTTTTGTAATAGCGAATACACCGATTCCATACCCAGCCTGACCAGTTGGTCCTGCTCATTTCTCACTATGTCGAAACGCGGTAACCACAGAGACGGGTAATGGCTACCTTCTTCAAGGCGCATTGTTTCCACTGGGATCGTGGAAAAACCCATCGCGTTAAGCTCATGATAATAATGGAATTCAGCTCGCAGAATATTACAATCCACTTCTGTCCTGTTACCGCGTGGATATTTAACCAAATAATAGCGGTCCCGGTTATCCGGCTCGTTTTGCCAGGTATCGATCCAGATGGCATCAGTTTCACTACAGCGCAGCAAAAGTTTAGGCGCTTCACCGCCAGCACCGGTTGCACCACCCGCCGCCGCGCCTCTTTCCTGGGCATAATCCAGAAAATCGGCCGCACGATCGATGACGTCCGCAACCGTAAACGTTTTAGTGCTGGCGAATTTATTCCATTCTGGGACGGATTCCTTTATGCGCAAATTCCCCACAGGGGACATTGTGCCAAATTTCAGCAATAAGAAATTTTGCTGGCCAACGGGTAACTCACTGATGTCGAGCGCATTAATCCAGTAACGGCGGCTTGCTCCGGCGGGAATGATATCGTCGATAAATCGCAGCCAGCCCGGTTGGCCATGGTCATCAAAAAAGAGTGATACAGGGTGATTGACTGAGACTGCGTGAAAATCATCATAGTCGAGAAAATTAATCGCATACTCAGTAAGATAGTCTAACTGCGTGGTATTCCAGTCATTTTTTTCACTTCCAGGATATTTGATGAGAGCGATATCCGTCCATGTTTCGTTCAGATATGCCTGTACGGTTAACGTCTCCATCTCACCTCCATAACGCGACAATGTGTAAAATATTACTCATAGTCAGTGATAAAAACAAGTATTGCTACTTATATCACTCATTAGGTGTCTAAAAAGAGAGTAATGCGTTTTATATCACGCACTGTAGATCTGGATTACTTCTTCTGAATTTCCAGCAACTGCTCCGGCGTTACCGCCGGATAACCCTGCGCATCTTCCGGCACTTCATGCATCGTTGGGATCGGCACCAGCGGGCCTAAAAAGCGCGGTTCACGTTTGAACAGGTACAGGTCAGCCAGCGCGCCGAAACGGGCGCCAAACTCACGCACGCGCACGCTCAGCATATCTTTTGGCGATGGCACCGCATAACACTGCGCCTGAATGCCCATATGCAGGGCGATAAACAGCGCCCGCTCGCAGTGGAAACGCTGGGTAATGATGATGAAATCATTGGTGTCGAACACCTTGCGGGTACGCACGATGGAATCAAGCGTGCGGAATCCGGCGTAGTCGAGCACGATATCGGCCGGGTCGACGCCTGCGGCAATCAGATCTTTGCGCATCGTCACCGGCTCGTTATAGCTTTGCAGCGCGTTATCGCCGCTCAACAGCAGATAGTTCACCTTGCCGCTGTTATAGGCGTTCAGCGCGCCCTGAATACGATACCGGTAATACTGATTTATGACGCCGGTGCGGTAATACTTGGCGGTGCCAAGCACCACGCCAACCTGACGGTAGGGGAGGTCCTGTAGGTCATCAAAAATGTAGGGGGCTGTTTTCCAGCTCATCCAGCGGTCGAGACCCAGCACGATCAACAGCAGTATGCCGACCAGGACAGACAGGCTGTAAAACACGCGCTTTAACATGCAGATGGCTCGTACCGATGATGAAATTTCCCTCAGGCTACTGTACCCGCCTGGTTAGCGCAAGAAACAGCGATTCAACTGAGGGGTTTTTCGTCAGACTGGCGGGCAACTCTGCCCGCCGAACAGATTATGCCAGCAGCACGCGGTCAATGGTTGAACAGCCCAGCGCTTTCAGCGTGGCTGCGGTCGCGTCCCACTGGATCAGCGGCGCATCGGCCTTTTCAGCCAGGATTGCGCGCTGAATATCCGGGTAGTCATACCCGTTCAGGCTAAGCAGGTTCAGGGCGCCCTGAAGCGGAGGCAGCGTCGGGTTAAACGCGGCGTTCTCTGCGTAACTGCCGGTGAAGATGCGGCCGTCGCGGCACTGAAGGGCGACGCCGCTTGGAGATTTGCTGTATGGCGTGTGGCTTTTATTGGCGGCGGCAATGGCCGCTTCGCTCAGCTCATCCCCTGAGAGCGCATAACCGTGGTCCTGCTCGTCCATCAGCAGGGTTTTGATCTCAAGATCTTTCGGGCCGAAAGCATCCGGCAGGTAATCACGCAGCGTATGCGGTGCGCGTCCCGGCAGGTTGATACGCAGTTCAAGACCGCTGTTCAGCTCATTCATAAACTGGCGGCAGTGGCCGCAAGGGGTATAGTTGACGGTGATGGCGCGCAGGGCTTTTTCGCCGCGTAGCCAGGCGTGACTGATGGCGCTCTGCTCCGCATGGACGGTTTGCTGCATGGTCGCACCGAGAAACTCCATGTTTCCGCCGAAGTACCAGGTCCCGCTCACACCGCGCGCAATTGCGCCTACGTTAAAATGGGAAAGGTCAGCGCGGGCGCAGGCAGCCGCCAGGGGCAGCAGGGCGAAAGCCAGCGCGTCTTCGTCCAGCCCCGTTGCCTGTTTAAGCGTCGTGACCTGATCTGCCGTCAGCAGGGCGGGGAAATGCGCATCCGCCAGAACCGGAGCCAGGGCTGATTGCAAATTCTCTGCAAGCTGAGAGAAAGCAGCTTGAAAACGTGGATGCATGACGTTGCCTCATCAAGGTTAATGGATCGGTAGTGTACGGAGCCGTACGGCCTTTATATGTGATCCAAATCTCATTATGTGTGCAACTTATGAAATGAAAATGAAATTTGCGCGACGCATCGCAAATTTTAGCCCATTACTGCCAGAATAATCGGGAAGATAAACGGCGCGACCAGGGAAGTGATAATCCCGCAGATCACCAGCGCCAGCGAGCTGAATGCCCCTTCCTGATAATCCAGTTCCGCGCAGCGTGCGGTGCCCAGCGCGTGCGAGGCGGTACCCATCGCCAGACCGCGTGCCGCTTTGGTACGAATTTTCATGATATTCAGCAGCGTATGACCAAACACCGCGCCCAGGATACCGACGAAAATCACGCACACGGCGCTGATGGCCGGAATGCCCCCGATGCTGCCGCCCACGGCCATGGCAATCGGCGTGGTGACGGATTTAGGCAGGATAGAGGCGGCGATCTGCGGCGATGCGCCCATCATTAAGGCCACCGAGGTGCCGGTGATCATCGCAACAAGGCTCCCCACGAAGCAGATGGTTATGATGGATTTCCAGCGCGCGCGGATCTGATGCAGTTGCTCATATAAAGGAAACGCCAGCGCCACCACGGCAGGCTGCAACAAATCGTTAAGGATCTTGCTCCCGGCGAAGTAACGCTCATAAGAAATGCCGGTGAGCAGCAGAAAAGGAATAATCACCACCATGGCGACCAGCAGCGGGTTGAGCAACGGCATTTTGAAACGCACCGCAAGCTTACGCGCAGCAAAGAACACCACCAGGGTTAACGGCAGGGACCACCAGATATTCGCCATCATTTTTTTGTTTTCTCCCCGACGACCTTACGTTCGCCATGCACAATGTGTGAACTCCAGCTGACGACCAGGAAAACCACCAGCGTACTGATGGCGCAGGAGACCACAATCGGGCCGAACTGCGCTTTAAGCACATCGTAATACTGCATAACCCCAACGCCGATAGGCACAAAAAGCAGGGCCATGTAGCGAATGAGAACGAAGCACCCTGGGTTGACCCATTTTGCGGGCAGCACCTGTAATGCCAGCAGTACAAACAGGATCAGCATGCCGATAATGCTGCCGGGTATCGTAATCGGCAGCAGCGAAGCGATAAAAATGCCGGCGTACAGGCAGGCATAAATGAGGACGAAGGCGCGAAGGTATTGCCAGATAGTATTCAGTGATTTGCTCATGGTGAAAGTCCTTGCTGAGACGTATTCATCATACAATTAAACCTGAAAATGTGCCACGGATCACATCATGAATTTTGGGCATATCAGACATTCCGGAATGGAACGCCGGGCTTTCAACATACATAGAGAGCAGCTACTATAGCGCGTCTTTTTTCACAGGTACTCAGAATGCGTGTTTTACTGGCCCCGATGGAAGGCGTGCTCGACTCTCTCGTGCGCGAGCTGCTTACCGAGGTGAACGATTACGATCTCTGCGTGACGGAGTTTCTGCGCGTGGTCGATATGTTGCTGCCAGAAAAATCATTTTATCGTCTCTGTCCGGAACTGCATCGTCAGAGCCGCACGCCGTCCGGTACGCTGGTGCGCGTCCAGCTGCTCGGCCAGTATCCTGAGTGGCTGGCTGAAAACGCCGCCCGCGCGGTAGCGCTTGGTTCGTACGGCGTCGATCTTAACTGCGGCTGTCCGTCAAAGCTGGTCAACGGCAGCGGCGGGGGGGCGACGCTACTTAAAGATCCGGAGCTGATTTATCGCGGCGCAAAGGCCATGCGTGAGGCAGTGCCATCGCATCTGCCGGTGACGGTCAAAGTCCGTCTGGGATGGGACAGCGGCGATAAGCAGTTTGAAATTGCTGACGCGGTGCTGCAGGCGGGCGCCACCGAGCTGGTGGTGCACGGGCGAACCAAAGAGGATGGTTATAAAGCCGAGCGCATTAACTGGCAGGCGATTGGCGAGATCCGCAAACGGCTTACGATTCCGGTGATTGCCAACGGCGAAATCTGGGATTACGAGAGCGCGCAGGCCTGCCTCAAAGAGACCGGCTGTAATGCCGTGATGATTGGCCGCGGTGCGCTGAACGTGCCGAACCTCAGCCGGGTGGTGAAATATAATGAACCGCGGATGCCGTGGGCGGATGTGGTGAAACTACTGCAAAAATACACGCGGCTGGAAAAACAGGGCGATACCGGCTTGTATCACGTCGCGCGCATTAAACAGTGGCTGAGTTATTTGCGTAAAGAGTACGACGACGCGCTGGGATTATTTCAGGAGATCCGTACCCTACAGACGTCTGCGGATATTGCCCGGGTGATCCAGTCGAAGTCCTGAGCGAAGTGTGAAGAGTTTGCCCGGCGCGGAGCCGGGCAACGGAATCAGAAAATCATCTTGAATACGCCGGTTACCACCAGCAGCCCTATCAGAAATATAATCAAAATAACCCACAATAATATTTTCATTCGCCTCTCCTGCGTATGTCTGTCGAAGTAAGTGTAGCAGTCAATTCATAATTAGCATGAATACATGAAATTAACTCATTGTCTTGGGGAATAAATTTCCGGATATGAAAATGTATAACAATATGCGGATTGCCACGCGTTACTAAAAAACGGAACGTCAGTAAGCGTAAGTTGCGCCTTTATTTTTTTTGAGTTCATGGCGTAATGAAACGTTCTCTTACTTTATCTCTGAGTGCTCCTCTTGTTTTTATGCTGGCCGCCTGCGCGCCGGAACATGCCACGGTGTCACCAGTAAAAACGCAAGCCGCCGCCGCAACTGTAAATACCCAACTGCGTCATGCCGACTGGCCAAAAAGCGAATGGTGGAAAGACTTTAACGACCCCCGGCTCAACGCGCTGATCGACAAAGCGCTGGCGGATGCGCCGGATATGCAAATTGCCCGTCAGCGTATCACCCTGGCGGAAGCACAGGCGAAAGCCGCTGTCGCTGCTGAGGGTCCACAACTGGATTTTTCCGCAGATGTGGAACGGCAAAAGATGTCGGCAGAGGGGTTGATGGGGCCATTTGCACTGACCGACCCGGCAGCGGGGACCACCGGCCCCTGGTATACCAACGGCACCTTTGGTCTGACGGCGGGTTGGGATCTGGATTTATGGGGTAAAAACCGCGCCCAAATTGAGGCCCGCATCGGTAAGGTGAATGCGCAAAAAGCGGAGCTGGAGCAGACCCGCCAGCTGCTCGCCAGCAGCGTCGCGCGGCTGTACTGGGACTGGCAGACCGAGGCCGCGGTGGGTGACGTGCTCGCGCAGATCAAACGGGAGCAGGAAAATATCATCGGTGCCGATCGGGAGCTTTATCAGCACGGCATTACCTCCTCGGTGGAAGGGGTTGAAACGGATATCAGTGCCAGCAAAACCGATGAACAGCTCGCTGACGTGCACGGCAAAATGAAGGCCATTGAGGCGCGTCTGAATGCGTTGACCAATACCCCTTCAGTCACGCTCGCACGGCATGCCTTACCTGACGCAGAGGCATCGCTGCCATCAACGCTCGGTTATGAACTGCTGGCTCGGCGCCCGGATTTGCAGGAGGCGCACTGGTATATCGAAGCATCCATGAGCGAAGTCGATGCCGCCAGAGCCGCGTTCTACCCTGACATCAATTTGATGGCGTTCTTGCAGCAGGATGCATTGCACCTGAGCGACCTGTTCCGCTCATCTGCGCAGCAAATGGGCGTAACCGCGGGGCTGACGCTGCCAATTTTTGACAGCGGTCGGTTGAATGCGAACCTGGATATCGCCCAGGCGCAAAACAACCTCTCCGTGGCGAACTACAACAAGGCCGTGGTAGATGCCGTAAACCAGGTCGCCCGGACGGCCAGCGAAGTGGAAACGCTGACCGCCAAAAATCAGCACCAGCAGCAGATCGAAAAAGATGCGGCGCGCGTCGTCGCGCTGGCGCAGGCGCGCTTCAGGGCGGGGATCATTGCCGGCTCCCGGGTGAGTGAAGCAAAAATTCCGGCGCTCAAAGAGCGTATTGCCGGGTTGATGCTGAAAGGTCAGTACGTGGATGCCACGCTCCAGCTCACCTCCGCGCTGGGTGGCGGATATCATCACGGCTAACATTGCGCATTATCTATACTTACCTCTTTGCAGATTTTCAGGAGGTGAGTATGACGCGAGTCGCAATTGTTACCGCATCGGATTCAGGAATTGGCAAAACGACGGCCCTGATGCTGGCCGAGCGCGGGTTTGATATCGGGGTGACCTGGCACTCAGATGAGGAAGGGGCGCTGGCAACCTGCCGTGAAATTGAAGCGCGCGGGCAGCGTGCCGAGGCCATTCAACTCAACTTAAGCCATTCACCGGAAGGCGCAAAGGCCATTGAAACCCTGATTACGCGTTTCGGGCGGCTGGATGTGCTGGTTAACAATGCCGGGGCGATGAACAAAGCGCCTTTTCTGGAACTGTCATTTGATGACTGGCGAAACATTTTCACCGTTGACGTGGACGGTGCGTTTCTCTGCTCGCAAATCGCGGCGCGTCAGATGGTGAAGCAGGGGGAAGGGGGGCGGATCGTGAACATCACCTCGGTTCATGAACATACTCCGCTGCCGGATGCCAGCGCCTACACCGCCGCAAAGCACGCTCTGGGCGGGTTAACCAAATCAATGGCGCTGGAACTGGTGCAGCATAAGATCCTGGTGAACGCCGTTGCGCCCGGTGCGATCGCCACGCCGATGAATGATATGGACGACAGCGAAGTGAAAGAAGGCTCAATGCCGGAAATCCCGCTGGCACGGCCAGGGCATACCAAAGAAATTGCCAGCCTGGTGGCGTGGCTGTGTGACAGTGACGCCAGCTACACCACCGGGCAGTCGTTTATCGTTGACGGCGGTTTTATGCTGGCGAATCCGCAGTTTAAGCCGGAAGGGTAGATACCCTTCTCCCTCTCCCTGTGGGAGAGGGGCGGGGTGAGGGCAGCAGGCCGAACTCACTCTTCATCCCGCCGCTTTTCACGATGCTTCAGCCACAGCCGTACCCCAATCACCACCGCAACCACCAGGATCAACCACGCCCAGTGCTTCAGGTGCTGGTCAAGATTATGCAGCCATGGGCCAATCACTTCGCCACCCGCGTAGCCAAGCGTGGTGAAAATCAACGCCCAGGCAATCGCCCCGAGAATGTTCAGCGGCAGGAAAATTTTCGGTGGTAAACGACTCGCGCCAATCAGTATCGGCCCAATGATGCGAAAACCGTACATAAAGCGGGTACCAATCACAAACAGCCAGGGACGTCGCTGGATAAGCCGCTGAGCACGGCGAATTTTCTTTTGATGCCTGGCAAAACGTTGCAAAAGCGTCGGGCCAAAGCGCAGCCCCAGAAAATAGAGCAGCTGATCGCCAATCATACCGCCCAACGCGACGGCGGCGACCACCAGCGAAAATTTCAGCAATCCCTGGTGTGCGGCCACCCCGCCCAGCAGCGTGATAGTTTCGCCTTCCGCCACGCTGCCGATCACCAGCGCGGCGTATCCATATTGTTCAATAAGACCGTTGATATCCATTACGTAAACGTCGTCTCCCTTACTGTGCCTGCGTTAATCATATACCCCATCCATTAACCGCGCGGCAATCAACGGAAATTTCCCACTGTACATAAAATAATCTAAAGCCTGCATTATACTTAAGCTATCGCTGACGGGCCGACAACAAGGGGGCGTTATGAACCATGTCTGGGGACTTTTCTCCCATCCCGATCGTGAAATGCAGGTCATCCGTAACGAGAACGAAACGGTCGCGCATCACTATACCCACCATGTCCTGCTGATGGCAGCGGTGCCGGTGTTCTGCGCATTTATTGGTACTACGCAGATAGGCTGGAACTTTGGTGACGGCACCGTGGTTCAGCTTTCCTGGTTCACCGGACTGTACCTGGCCATTCTGTTTTATGGCCTGATGCTGGCCGGGGTGGCGGTGATGGGGCGGGTCATCCACTGGATGGCGCGCAACTATCCGCAGCGCCCGTCGCTGGCACACTGTATGGTCTTCGCCGGATACGTCGCGACCCCGCTGTTTTTAAGCGGTATTGTCGCGCTCTATCCACTGGTCTGGCTGTGCGCGCTGATCGGTACGGTTGCCCTCTTTTATACCGGATATCTGCTGTATGTAGGGGTGCCAACCTTCCTCAATATCAATAAAGAAGAGGGCCTGAGCTTCTCCAGCTCTACGCTTGCCATCGGCGTACTGGTCCTGGAGGCGCTACTGGCCCTGACAGTTATTCTTTGGGGTTATGGATACCGTCTCTTCTAAGTTCCCTGCATTGCTGGCGTAAATGCCAGCAATGCAGCATCTGGTTATGATTCTCCGCTGGCGACAACGCACGGTGACCGCTATGATGCCGAAGCCAGCCTGTGTTTATCCGTCGACACAGGCGGTGTACGTCATAACGTGCGTGAATCATTATCAGAAGTCTCATCATGCTGAAATTTCGAGTGTCACTCCTTAGTCTTGCGCTGCTGTTGGGCGTCTACGCTACCGCGCCAGCCATCGCCAAAACGACCGCAGTCGCCACCGCTGCTGCGCAACCCCAGATTGCGTCCGGCAGCGCGATGATCGTTGACCTGAATACCAACAAGGTGATCTACGCCAGTCATCCGGATCTGGTGCGCCCGATCGCTTCCATAACCAAAGTCATGACCGCGATGGTGGTGCTTGATGCACGACTGCCGCTGGACGAAAAGCTAAAAGTGGATATCAGCCACACGCCAGAGATGAAAGGGATCTACTCTCGCGTGCGTCTGAAAAGTGAAATCAGCCGTAAAAATATGCTGCTGTTGGCGCTGATGTCCTCAGAGAACCGCGCGGCGGCGAGCCTTGCCCACCATTATCCTGGCGGTTACGACGCGTTTATCCGCGCGATGAATGCCAAAGCCAAAGCGCTGGGGATGAAAAATACCCATTTCGTGGAGCCAACCGGTCTGTCGATCCATAACGTCTCGACGGCGCGTGATTTAACAAAGCTGCTGATCGCCAGTAAGCAATACCCGCTGATTGGTCAGCTCAGCACCACGCGTGAGGAGATGGCGACATTCTCGAACCCGGCGTATACGCTGCCGTTCCGCAACACTAACCATCTGGTGTATCGCGATAACTGGAATATTCAGTTAACCAAGACCGGATTCACCAATGCGGCAGGACACTGCCTGGTGATGCGCACCGTATTTAACGGTAAGCCAGTGGCGCTGGTGGTGATGGACGCCTTCGGCAAATATACCCACTTCGCGGATGCCAGCCGCCTGCGTACCTGGATTGAAACCGGGAAAGTGCAGCCGGTGCCGGCTTCAGCGCTGGCGTATAAAAAGCAGAAAGCGGAACAGATGGCGACGGCGCAGAACGATTAGGAAAAAGCAAAACGGTAACGCATGTTACCGTTTTTTATGTTTTCTCCCTCTCCCTGTGGGAGAGGGCCGGGGTGAGGGCACCAGACCGCACTGCGTTTATTCCGGCAGCGTCCAGTCCCCGTCGTTGAGCGGGCGCTGCATCATCACCGTGTCCCGCCAGTCGCCTTTTTTATATCCCACACTTCTGAGCTGGCCCACAATTTCGAAACCGTGCTTTTTATGCAGCCGCAACGACCCGGGGTTATTTTGCCCGTCGCCGACCACGGCAATCATCTGCCGCCACGGTCCTTGTTCACAACGGGCGATCAGTGCCTGGAGTAAGGCCGAGCCAAACCCGCGGCCGGTGGTGCTGGCATCCACATAAATGGATTCTTCAAGGGTATAGCGATAAGCCTGGCGTGGACGATAAAACGTGGCGTAGCAGTAGCCGACAACAATGCCGCGATACAGCGCAACCAGCCACGGTAAACCGCTGTCGGTCACGCTCTTCATCCGCTGACGCATCTCATCGACGGTGGGGGGAACTTCCTCGAAGGACGCACGGCCATGAAGCACATGCCAGGCGTATATCGCCGAGATGGCATGCGCATCGTCAGGAAGGGCGTCGCGCACCTCGATTTCAGTTTCGGGGAAAGTTTCTACAGCCGACATGTTCTGCCCGCTCCTTGTTTGGAAAGCCAGAGAAACGTTTCTCTGGCAACAGGCAGATACTCTAGTACGTTTGAGGAGAGCTTAACAATCTCTTAAATTTGGCTATATGAGTTCATCAGAGGCTTGCGTATTGTGCTGCTCTGATTCGGCACTCTCTTTCCAGTATTTCTTCCGCGTTGTCTTACCAATGCCGGGGTTCATACTGTTTGTAGGGTCATTTTTGCGATAAAACTGTTTAAGCGTCTCCGGCGCTTTATACAGGTGTCCCACGTTGTGCTCGGCAGGATATTGCGCGCCACGCTCGTGCAGCAGCGCCAGCATCTGTTCTTTCAGCGCGTGTGCATCAACCCCTTTTTTCACGATGTAATCCTGGTGGAAGACATAGCACATAAAGTGGCCGTAATAGAGCTTATGCACCAGCTTGCTGTCGATCTCCGGCGGCAGATGTTCAAACCACTCGGTATCGTTGCGACGCAGGGCGATATCCAGCGCCAGAATATCCTCCACTTCTTCGGAATGCACCGCCTGATAACGGATAGCGGCACCCGCCGCGGCGAAACGATGCAGGAAGGCTTTGCTGCCTTCTTCCGGCGTGCAGGCAAAGAAATCCCCGTCGGCGGTTTTGAAGAATTCGGTGAGCCAGCTCTGCGCTTCGTCAATTCCGTCCCCGGCCATTTTCAGCAGCAGATGGTGCTCATACTTGTCGCGCCAGGTCTTCATCCGCTCCGGTAAATGCGCCGGGAAGACGTTGCCCAGCTTCTGCATAAAGCGGTCGGTGAAGTGCGGCTTGAAGAGCGACACTTTCTCCAGCATCGCATCGGTGCGGCCCTTCATGGTGAAGAAGAACGGCATTTTGTCGGTGCCGAGCTTGTCGATCATCAGGAAGGTATCTTTGCCGTAGCGCTCGGCGATGTCGTAAATGTCCCGGTGCATATACTCGCCCGCCACCGGCAGGTGAGTGAACTCGGCCAGAATATGACGGCGGATCTCCGTCAGCACCTCCGGCTGATTGGTGCCGATGTAAAACACCTGCTGCTTTTTCTCTGCCGGGAAGGTATCGAGGCGCACCGCAAAAACGGCCAGCTTGCCCGCGCAGCCGGAGGATTCAAACAGGCGATCCGGATCGGCGTTATAGCGCGCTGGCGTATCGGCATTGATATCGCGCACGCGGGTGATGTAATCGTGGTCATGCGCGTGACGGCCATCGTGCTGAACGTCTTCGTCCTTCACGCGGTCATCGTCAAGTTTGCTGAGGATCTGCTCTGGCGTTACGCCCAGATCGATCCCCAGATGGTTAACCAGCGTCAGCTTGCCGTTTTCATCGATACGGGCAAACAGCGACATCTCCGTGTAGGCCGGGCCGCGCTGCACCAGCGAGCCGCCGGAGTTATTGCAGATCCCACCGATCACCGAGGCGCCAATGCACGACGAGCCGATCACCGAGTGCGGTTCGCGACCCAGCGGCTTAAGCGCCTTTTCCAGCGAGTAGAGCGTGGTGCCGGGGAAGGCGAGTACCTGTTCGCCCTTGTCCAGCAGGTGCAGTTTGTCGAGGCGCAGGGTGCTGATAATCACGATGTCACGATCGTAATCGTTGCCGTTCGGCGTGGAGCCTTCAGTCAGGCCGGTGTTAGCAGCCTGCATTAAAATAATCTTGTCTGCCGCAACGCAGGCGCTGAGCACGCGCCACAGTTCGAGCAACGTACCGGGGAAGACCACCGCCAGTGCCTCGCCCTGACCGGAGCGGAAGCCCTTGCGGTAGCGGGCGGTTTTAGCCGGGTCGGTAAGCAGGTGAGAGTGACCAACCAGGCGCGACAGTTCGTTAATAAATGTAGTGTTATCGTCAGTTCGAACAGAAGACATCTTCCACTCCTTGTGGTGGGGCAAATTTCTCGCTGTAAAGCATAGCGCGATTAGCCGTTGAGCGGTCGGGTATTCATGAGAAAAATCAGAGAATAACCCTGCAAGGTTTTCAGGCTTTGTGGCACACTGCGCTTTTCGCACGGTCTGGCCGGGTGCTTCCCGCGGTTATTGATGAGAGAGAATAACAACATGAAATGGCTATGTTCTGTAGGTGTCGCCGTCAGCCTGGCGCTGCAACCTGCGCTGGCAGAGGATTTGTTTGGTAATCACCCGCTCACGCCCGAAGCCCGCGACGCCTTTGTCACGGATTTACTCAAAAAGATGACGGTCGATGAGAAAATCGGCCAGCTGCGCCTGATCAGCGTCGGCCCGGATAACCCGAAAGAAGCCATTCGCGAGATGATCAAAGACGGGCAGGTAGGAGCCATTTTTAACACCGTTACCCGCCAGGATATCCGCAAGATGCAGGATCAGGTGATGGAGCTGAGCCGCCTGAAAATCCCACTGTTCTTCGCTTATGACGTGGTGCACGGCCAGCGTACCGTCTTCCCGATTAGCCTCGGCTTAGCCTCCTCCTTTAACCTCGATGCGGTGAAAACCGTCGGGCGCGTATCGGCATATGAAGCCGCAGACGACGGCCTGAACATGACCTGGGCGCCGATGGTTGACGTCTCTCGCGATCCGCGCTGGGGCCGCGCTTCGGAGGGCTTTGGAGAAGACACGTATTTAACCGCCACGATGGGCAAAACCATGGTGGAAGCGATGCAGGGCAAAAGTCCGGCAGATCGTTACTCGGTGATGACCAGCGTCAAGCACTTCGCCGCCTACGGCGCGGTGGAGGGCGGTAAAGAGTACAACACCGTCGACATGAGCCCGCAGCGCCTGTTTAACGACTACATGCCGCCATACAAGGCAGGGCTGGACGCGGGCAGCGGGGCGGTGATGGTAGCGCTGAACTCTCTCAACGGCACGCCTGCCACCTCCGATTCGTGGCTGCTGAAAGACGTGTTGCGCGACCAGTGGGGCTTCAAGGGCATCACCGTTTCTGACCACGGCGCGATTAAAGAGCTGATCAAACACGGCACGGCGTCTGACCCGGAAGATGCGGTACGCGTGGCGCTCAAGTCCGGCATCAACATGAGCATGAGCGACGAGTACTACAGCAAATACCTGCCGGGGCTGGTGAAGAGCGGCAAGGTGACGATGGCAGAGCTGGACGACGCCGCTCGCCACGTGCTGAACGTGAAATATGACATGGGACTGTTTAACGATCCTTACAGCCATCTGGGGCCGAAGGATTCAGACCCGGCGGACACCAACGCCGAAAGCCGTCTGCACCGTAAAGAAGCCCGGGAAGTAGCTCGCGAAAGCCTGGTGCTGTTGAAAAACCGTCTCGACACGCTGCCGCTGAAAAAATCCGGCACCATTGCCGTGGTCGGTCCGCTGGCCGACAGCAAGCGCGACGTCATGGGCAGCTGGTCCGCCGCAGGCGTGGCGGATCAGTCCGTTACCGTGCTGACCGGCATTAAGAGCGCCGTGGGTGATAACGCAAAAGTGGTTTACGCCAAAGGTGCGAACGTCACCGACGATAAAGACATCGTGACCTTCCTCAACCAGTATGAGGAAGCGGTGAAGGTGGATGCGCGCACGCCGAAAGAGATGCTCGACGAAGCGGTTAACGCCGCGAAGCAGTCCGACGTGGTGGTCGCGGTGGTGGGTGAAGCGCAGGGGATGGCGCACGAAGCCTCCAGCCGGACCGACATCACTATCCCGCAAAGCCAGCGCAATCTGATCGCGGCCCTGAAAGCCACCGGCAAGCCGCTGGTGCTGGTGCTGATGAACGGGCGCCCGCTGGCGCTGGTGAAAGAAGATCAGCAGGCTGACGCCATTCTGGAAACCTGGTTCGCCGGTACCGAAGGCGGTAACGCCATTGCCGACGTGCTGTTTGGCGATTACAACCCGTCCGGCAAGCTGCCGATGTCCTTCCCGCGCTCCGTCGGGCAGATCCCGGTTTACTACAGCCACCTGAACACCGGTCGTCCGTATAACGCCGACAAGCCGAACAAGTACACGTCCCGTTACTTCGACGAAGCTAACGGCCCGCTCTATCCGTTTGGCTATGGCCTGAGTTACACCACCTTCAAGGTGTCTGACGTCAAAATGTCGGCGCCGACCCTGAAGCGTGACGGCAAAGTGACCGCCAGCGTAGAGGTGACCAACAGCGGCAAACGCGAAGGCGCGACGGTGATCCAGATGTACGTTCAGGACGTCACGGCCTCCATGAGCCGTCCGGTGAAACAGCTGCGCGGCTTCGAAAAGGTCAACCTGAAACCGGGCGAAACCAGAACGGTCAGCTTCCCGATTGACGTAAATGCGCTGAAGTTCTGGAATCAGCAGATGAAATACGATGCTGAGCCTGGCAAATTCAACGTCTTCATCGGCGTGGATTCCGCCCGCGTGAACAAAGCCGAGTTCGAACTGCAATAATCTTACCTTTCTCCCTTTCCCCCGCCTGGCGGGGGATGCCTCTCATCTTGTACGAAAAACGGTTAAATTCACTGTTTTAAGCTACGCTTTTCTCTCAAGCCTATGAAAAATGCCACAAAATAATGAGGAAAGCAGAATGACGATGATTAAGGGGATAACAGGGTCGGCGGTGCTTCTGGCGGCGCTGAGCCTGCCGTTACAGGCCGCAGAGCCGGTTAAGGTGGGTTCCAAAATTGATACCGAGGGCGCGTTGCTCGGTAATATCATTTTGCAGGTACTCGAAAGTCACGGCGTGAAAACGGTCAATAAAGTACAGCTTGGCACCACGCCTGTCGTGCGCGGTGCCATCACTTCCGGCGAGCTGGATATCTACCCGGAATACACCGGCAACGGGGCATTCTTCTTCAAGGATGAAAACGATCCGGCCTGGAAAAATGCCAAAGCCGGGTACGAAAAAGTCAAAAAGCTGGACGCAGAAAAAAATAAGCTGGTCTGGCTAACGCCGGCACCGGCCAACAACACCTGGACCATCGCGGTGCGCAAAGATATCGCCGAGAAAGGCAAGCTCACCTCGCTTGACGATCTCAGCCGCTACCTGAAAGAGAAGGGCGAGTTTAAGCTCGCGGCCTCGGCAGAGTTTATCGAGCGCGCTGATGCCCTGCCAGCGTTTGAAAAAGCCTATGATTTCAAGCTCGATCAGGCACAGCTGCTCTCTCTGGCAGGCGGCGACACGGCAGTGACCATTAAGGCGGCGGCGCAGCAAACCTCCGGCGTCAACGCGGCGATGGCCTACGGCACAGACGGCCCGGTCGCGGCGCTTGGCCTGCAAACCCTGACCGACCCGAAAGGCGTTCAGCCTATTTACGCCCCAACCCCGGTCGTGCGCGAGGCGGTGCTGAAAGCCTACCCGGATATTGCGGAATGGCTCAAACCGGTATTTGAAAAACTGGATGCGAAAACGCTGCAACAGCTGAATGCCAGCATTGCCGTTGAGGGGCTGGATGCCAAAAAAGTGGCTGCCGACTTCCTGAAACAACAAGGGCTTGTGAAGTAACGGGATAAGGCTGTGCCAATAAAATGCCATAACCGCGTCCTGCTGCTGTTGGCCTGTGTGGCCATCGTGGCGGTCGCGTTACCTTTTGTGAATGTCGCGCCAAACCGTCTGGTGTCGGGCGAACCGCGCGCGCTCTGGCAGATCTGGGCATTTACGCCGCTGCTGCTGGGCGCGGCGCTGGCGAGTACTGTTGCTTTAGCCTTCTGGCCGGGGCGAACCGCCCTGTGGCTGACGTTTTTGCTCAGCGAAGCGCTGTTTATCGTACTTTTCTGGAGCGCGGGACAGGCGGCAACGCAGATGGCCGCGGTTGAAAGCCCGCTGGCGCGCACGTCGGTTGGTAGCGGGCTGTGGCTGTGGCTGGCACTTTGTCTGCTGGTCTGTAGCGATGCCATTCGCCGTCTGACGCCGCAACCCGTCTGGCGCTGGCTGCTGAACGCGCAATTCTGGGTTATCCCTCTGCTGATCCTCTTCAGCGGCGATCTGAATCAGCTCTCGCTGTTAAAAGAGTACGTCAACCGCCAGGAGGTATTTGACAACGCGCTGGCGCAACATCTGACGATCCTGTTCGGGACGCTGATCCCGGCGCTGCTGCTGGGCGTGCCGCTGGGCATGTGGTGCTACCGACATACCAGCCGCCAGGGCGCCGTCTTTACCGTGCTCAACGTTATTCAGACCATCCCCTCCGTCACCCTGTTTGGCCTGCTGATTGCCCCCCTCGCCGGTCTGGTGAAATCCTTCCCTGCGTTGGCTGCGGCAGGCATTGCCGGAACCGGGCTGACGCCAGCGCTGATTGCCCTTGTGCTGTATGCGCTGCTGCCGCTGGTGCGCGGCGTGGTGGCGGGGTTAAGCCAGGTTCCGCCCGACGTGCTGGAAAGCGCCCATGCGATGGGGATGAGCGCGCGCCAGTGTTTCTGGAAAATACAGCTGCCGCTTGCGCTTCCGCTGCTGGTTCGCAGCCTGCGGGTGGTGGCAGTGCAAACCGTGGGGATGGCGGTGATTGCCGCGCTGATCGGGGCGGGCGGCTTTGGGGCACTGGTCTTCCAGGGGCTGCTCAGTAGCGCGCTGGATCTGGTGTTGCTGGGCGTCGTGCCCACAATTGCGCTGGCGGTCGTACTGGATGCCCTGTTTGCCCTGTGGCTCGCGCTGCTCAGGAGAAGAGCCAATGATTGAATTTCATGATGTGAGTAAAACCTTTGCGGGCCGTCCGGCGGCAAGCCACCTTAATCTGCATTTTGCCGAGGGGGCGTTCTCGGTATTGATCGGGACATCGGGGTCGGGAAAATCGACGACGCTGAAGATGATCAATCGGCTGGTGGAACACGACAGCGGGACGATTCGCTTTGCCGGAGAGGAGATCCGCAGCCTGCCGGTGCTGGAGCTGCGGCGGCGTATGGGCTACGCCATTCAGTCCATCGGCCTGTTTACCCACTGGACGGTGGCGCAGAACATTGCCACCGTGCCACAGCTGGAAAAATGGTCCCGGGGGAAGATCAATGAGCGTGTCGACGAACTGATGGCGCTGCTGGGCCTGGACGCGTTGCTTCGTAACCGCTATCCGCACCAGCTTTCCGGCGGACAGCAGCAGCGGGTCGGGGTGGCGCGCGCGCTGGCCGCTAACCCGCAGGTACTGCTGATGGATGAGCCCTTCGGCGCACTGGATCCGGTCACCCGCGGCGCACTTCAGGCCGAGATGAGCCGCATCCACCGTATTCTCGGGCGCACCATCGTGCTGGTGACGCATGATATCGACGAAGCACTGCGGCTGGCCGATCGTCTGGTACTGATGGATCACGGCGAAGTCGTCCAGCAGGGTACGCCGCTTGAGCTGTTAACCTCGCCGGCGAATGATTTTGTGCGTGAGTTTTTTGGCCGCAGCGAGCTGGGCGTCAGGCTGCTCTCGCTGCGCACCGTCAGGGACTATCTGCGTCCGCAGGATGCGCAAATCGGTGGTGAACCGCTGCATGACGGGATGAGCCTGCGCGATGCCCTGTCGGCGTTTGTCGCCCGGCAGTGTGAGGTGTTACCCGTTGCGGACGGGCAGGGGACACCATGCGGGACGATCCATTTTCGCGATCTGCTGGCGGGGGAGGTGACGCGTGAAGTGGGTCCGTGATCCATTACTCTGGCTGACAGGGCTGTTTATCGCCTTACTCTACCTGATGCCGCACAGCGCGGCGCTGTTTAATGCGCTTATTCCCGGGCTGCCGCGCCCGGTGTACCAGCAGGAGAGCTTTGTTAATCTCACCCTGGCGCACTTCTGGCTGGTGGCAGTGTCAAGCGTGATTGCCATCGTCCTGGGCACAGGCGCCGGTATTGCGGTGACGCGGCCTGCGGGCAGGGAGTTCCGTCCGCTGGTGGAGACCATCGCCGCAACGGGGCAGACCTTCCCGCCGGTGGCCGTGCTGGCGATTGCCGTGCCGGCGATCGGTTTTGGGCAGGAGCCTGCCATCATTGCGCTGATTTTGTACGGCGTGTTGCCCATTCTGCAAGGGACGCTGGCAGGGATTGCGGCGGTGCCTGCATCGGTGCTGAGCGTAGCGGAAGGAATGGGGATGAGCGCCTGGCAGCGGCTGGTGAAGGTCGAACTGCCGCTGGCCGCACCGGTGATCATCGCTGGCGTGCGAACGTCCGTGATAATCAACATTGGTACGGCAACCATCGCCTCGACGGTCGGAGCCAATACGCTGGGAACGCCGATCATTATCGGGTTAAGCGGGTTTAATACGGCTTACATTATTCAGGGGGCGATTCTGGTTGCGCTGGCGGCAATTGTGGTGGATCGCCTGTTTGAACGCCTGGCCGGATACCTCAGCCAACACCGCCGCGAACAATAAATGAATAACCTGCAAGCATAACGCCACCGATACCGCTGACAGCCATCAGTGCAAAAAGGGTAATTACGGCCAGTTTCGTTGCCTTCATCATGTGCTCCTGTTGTTAACGGAACAATTATACGGTGAAGCGCAGCTGTTAATGAACCATTAAATGCCGTTACGACGCATTTGGACCCAGTGAGTAAACGGGATAACCATGTTCGCGCCACTCCGTAAGGAGCTGCTGCTGGGAAGCGGAGGGGACTTCGCCGCACCAGACCAGCAGCGTCTGTCCCTCAAACAGTTCCGGCCTGAGCTGGGCCAGGGAGTGGGCAAGCACGTCAACGCGCCAGCCCTGCTGGGTGGCAATCCAGGCTTCGAGCCACAGCCGGGTGGTATCGTGTACGTTCCAGCCGATCACCAGTGCATCTTTGCTGTTTTTATTCCGCGCTGAGGCAAGACAGACGGAAATATAGTTAATCAGCACGCCATCAAGCATGCTGAGCAGCGCCTGTAAGGTGGTTTGCTGACACTGAAGCCGACGCCGTAGGGGAATAAAAAGATGAGTGATCAGGGTTTGCGCCGGGTAGTCTCGACCCTGTTCTTTGATCCAGCCGCGCAGACGCTGCAAATTGCCGGTCTGCAACAGCCTCAGCAGCGTTTCCTGCTGCTCGCGCCAGAGATGTTGCGTATCAGGATCGTCCTGGCTCAGAAGCGATTTTACCTTGCCGACCTGTACGCCGTTGTCGATCCAGCTTTTGATCTCGCGGATCCGGTCAATATCCGCATCGTTAAACAGGCGGTGCCCGCCGTCCGTTCTTTGCGGCTTAAGCAATCCATACCGTCGCTGCCACGCCCGTAGCGTAACGGGATTGATATCACACAGGAGTGCCACTTCACCTATTGTGTAAAGCGCCATTTTCGCCCCCAGGCTTGCGCGTCCCCAGCTTAACTGTAGACCCGCTTTGCGGAACCAGGAAGATTTGATTCTTTTTTGTACAAATTATACGAAAGACAGGTTATCTCCGGCAAAAGGTGTGATGACGGACACGATTTATCGCTTTTTTGGCACGTTTCAAAGAAAGTTAACCGCTATCAGTGTATGTTACGCGTTTTTAGAATGTGCGGTTTGTGAGTATGTACGAGTTTAATCTGGTGCTGCTGTTGCTTCAGCAGATGTGCGTGTTTCTTGTCATCGCCTGGTTGATGAGCAAAACGCGTCTGTTCATTCCGCTGATGCAGGTCACCGTCCGTCTGCCGCACAAATTCCTCTGCTACGTCGTATTTTCCATATTCTGCATTATGGGGACCTGGTTTGGTCTCCATATCGAAGATTCCATCGCCAATACGCGCGCCATCGGCGCGGTAATGGGCGGGCTGCTCGGAGGCCCGGTTGTCGGCGGTCTGGTGGGGTTAACCGGCGGCCTGCACCGCTATTCGATGGGCGGTATGACGGCGCTGAGCTGCATGATCTCCACCATCGTCGAAGGGCTGCTCGGTGGTCTCGTCCACAGCTATATGATTAAGCGTGGTCGCCCGGATAAAGTGTTCAGTCCCTTTACCGCAGGGGCGATCACCTTCGTGGCGGAAATGGCGCAGATGGCGATCATCCTGCTGATCGCGCGCCCGTTTGACGATGCGTTACATCTGGTCAGCAGCATTGCCGCACCGATGATGGTCACCAATACCGTAGGTGCCGCGCTGTTTATGCGCATTCTGCTCGACAAACGCGCCATGTTCGAAAAATACACCTCGGCATTTTCTGCCACCGCCTTAAAAGTTGCGGCGTCGACGGAAGGGATCCTGAGGCAGGGATTCAACGAGGAGAACAGCATGAAGGTGGCGCAGGTGCTGTATAAAGAGCTGGATATCGGGGCCGTGGCGATTACCGATCGCGAAAAGCTGCTGGCGTTTACCGGCACCGGCGACGACCACCATCTGCCGGGCAAACCGATCTCATCGGCCTATACCCTGCGCGCTATTGAAACGGGTGAAGTGGTGTATGCCGACGGAAATGAAGTGCCGTACCGCTGTTCCCTGCATCCGCAGTGCAAACTCGGCTCTACGTTGGTCATTCCCCTGCGGGGCGAAAACCAGCGCGTTATGGGCACCATTAAGCTTTACGAAGCCAAAAACCGCCTGTTCAGCTCCATTAACCGCACGCTGGGGGAGGGGATCGCCCAGCTGCTTTCGGCGCAAATCCTGGCGGGGCAGTATGAACGGCAAAAAGCGCTGCTGACGCAGTCAGAAATTAAGCTCCTGCACGCTCAGGTGAATCCGCATTTCCTGTTTAACGCGCTTAACACGCTGAAGGCAGTGATCCGCCGCGACAGCGATCAGGCCGCGCAGCTGGTGCAATTTCTGTCGACCTTTTTCCGCAAAAATTTGAAGCTTCCCTCGGAGATCGTCACCCTCGCGGACGAGATTGAGCATGTAAACGCCTATCTGCAAATTGAAAAAGCGCGCTTCCAGTCACGTTTACAGGTGTCGTTATCCGTCCCGGATGAGCTGGCGTATCAGCATCTTCCGGCCTTTACCCTGCAACCGATTGTAGAGAACGCCATTAAGCATGGGACCTCGCAGCTGCTGGGTACCGGAGAAATCATGATTTCCGCGTCCCGTTTTAACCACCATCTGGTGCTGGATATTGAAGACAACGCGGGGCTGTATGAAGCTTCCGCGTCAGGCGGTCTGGGCATGAGCCTGGTGGATAAACGCCTGCGCGCGCATTTTGGTGACGACTGCGGTATCACCGTCGCCTGTGAGCCAGACCGCTATACCCGAATTACCTTACGATTGCCGCTGGAGGAGAACGCATGTTAAGAGTGCTGATTGTTGATGATGAGCCGTTAGCACGGGAAAACCTGCGTGTCCTGTTGCAGGAGCAGAGTGATATCGAGGTTGTGGGGGAATGTGCCAATGCCATTGAAGGCATCGGTGCGGTGCATAAACTGCGCCCTGACGTGTTGTTCCTCGATATTCAGATGCCGCGCATCAGCGGGCTGGAGATGGTCGGCATGCTCGACCCGGAGCACCGTCCCTATATCGTCTTTCTGACGGCCTTTGATGAGTACGCGGTAAAGGCGTTTGAAGAGCACGCGTTTGATTATCTGCTGAAACCGATTGAAGAGAAACGGCTTGAAAAGACCCTGACCCGTCTGCGCCAGGAGCGTACCGCGCAGGACGTGACGCTGCTGCCGGAGCATCAGCAGCCCCTGAAGTTTATCCCCTGTACCGGGCACAGCCGGATTTACCTTCTGCAAATGGACGACGTTGCTTTTGTCAGCAGCCGTCTGAGCGGGGTATACGTCACCAGCGCCGAAGGCAACGAAGGCTTTACCGAGCTGACCCTGCGCACGCTGGAGAGCCGCACGCCGCTGATCCGCTGCCATCGTCAGTATCTGGTGAATATGGCGCACCTGAAGGAGATCCGCCTGGAAGATAACGGCCAGGCCGAGCTGGTGTTACGTGCCGGGCAAACCGTTCCCGTCAGTCGTCGCTACCTGAAAAGTTTGAAAGAGGCGATAGGGCTGTAAAACTGGTACACTGCGCGCCATTGCATCATCGACATTCGAAGGCTCTATGCTAAGTAACGATATTCTTCGTAGCCTGCGCTACACCCTGAAAGCGAACAATAATGACATGGTGCGCATTCTTGCGCTCTCCGACATGGAATCCACGTCCGCCGGGTTCGACACCTGGATGACTAAAGAAGATGAAGAGGGTTTTGTTCGCTGCCCGGACATCATTCTGTCGGGCTTTCTGAACGGCCTGATCTACGACAAGCGCGGCAAAGATGAATCTGCTCCTGAGCTGGCGCTGGAGCGTCGGGTGAATAACAACACGGTGCTGAAAAAGCTGCGTATTGCTTTCTCCCTGAAAACTGACGACATTCTGGCGATCATGACCGAGCAGAAATTTCGCGTGTCGATGCCGGAAATCACCGCCATGATGCGCGCGCCGGATCATAAGAATTACCGCGAGTGTGGGGATCAATTTCTGCGTTATTTCCTGCGTGGGTTGACGCAGCGGGTGCATAACCAGAAGGGGTGATTTTTAGCCGGACGGCGGCTTCGCCTGACCCGGCCTACAAAACCCGTCGGCCCGTGCAAGCGTAGCGCCGCCAGGCAAAAAAAAGCCGGATTCTCATCCGGCTTTTTTATTACTTCACCTGCTGACCCGGCTTCGCACCTTCGTCAGGGCTTAACAGGAAGATGTCTTTTCCGCCCGGGCCAGCGGCCATCACCATCCCTTCGGAGATGCCGAAGCGCATTTTACGCGGCGCCAGGTTTGCCACCATCACGGTCTGACGACCGATCAGCACCTGCGGTTCAGGGTACGCGGAACGAATGCCGGAGAAGACGTTACGTTTCTCGCCGCCCAGATCCAGCGTCAGACGCAGCAGTTTGTCAGAGCCTTCCACGAACTCCGCGTTTTCGATCAGCGCCACGCGCAGGTCGACTTTAGCGAAATCATCAAAGGTGATGGTCTCCTGAATCGGATCGTCCGCCAGCGGGCCGGTCACCGGTACGGCAGCCGCTTTCACCTCTTCTTTGGATGCTTCCACCAGGGCTTCAACCTGCTTCATCTCGATGCGGTTGTACAGCGCTTTAAAGGTGTTCACCTTGTGGCCGAGCAGCGGCTGCTGGATGGCATCCCAGGTCAGTTCGGTGTTCAGGAATGCTTCCGCGCGGGCTGCCAGCTGCGGCAGAACCGGCTTCAGCCAGGTCATCAGCACGCGGAACATGTTCAGACCCATGGTGCAGATCGCCTGCAAGTCGGCGTCGCGACCTTCCTGTTTCGCCACCACCCACGGCGCCTGCTCGTCCACATAGCGGTTGGCCACGTCTGCCAGCGCCATGATTTCGCGAATGGCTTTACCGAATTCACGGCTTTCCCAGGCTTCGCCAACCGCAGCGGCGGCGTCGGTGAAGGTTTTATACAGCTCAGGATCGGCCAGTTCGGCAGAAAGCACGCCGTCAAAGCGTTTGGCGATAAAACCTGCGTTACGTGACGCCAGGTTCACCACCTTGTTGACGATGTCCGCGTTCACGCGCTGCACGAAATCTTCCAGGTTCAGGTCGATATCGTCGATGCGGGAAGAGAGCTTCGCGGTGTAGTAGTAGCGCAGGCTGTCCGCGTCGAAGTGGTTCAGCCAGGTGCTGGCCTTAATAAACGTCCCGCGAGATTTAGACATCTTCGCGCCGTTCACCGTTACGTAGCCATGTACGAACAGGTTGGTCGGCTTGCGGAAGTTGCTGCCTTCCAGCATTGCTGGCCAGAACAGGCTGTGGAAGTAAACGATGTCTTTACCGATGAAGTGATACAGCTCGGCATCGGAATCTTTCTTCCAGTATTCGTCGAAGCTTACGGTGTCGCCGCGCTTGTCACACAGATTCTTGAAGGAGCCCATGTAGCCAATCGGCGCATCCAGCCAGACGTAGAAATATTTGCCCGGCGCGTTCGGGATTTCGAAGCCAAAGTATGGCGCATCGCGGGAGATATCCCATTGTTGCAGACCGGATTCGAACCACTCCTGCATTTTGTTCGCGACCTGCTCCTGCAATGCACCGCTGCGGGTCCATGCCTTCAGCATTTCGCTGAACGACGGCAGGTCGAAGAAGAAGTGCTCGGAGTCACGCATCACCGGCGTCGCGCCGGAAACCACGGATTTCGGTTCGATAAGCTCGGTGGGGCTGTAGGTCGCGCCGCACACTTCGCAGTTATCGCCGTACTGGTCCGGGGATTTACATTTCGGACAGGTGCCTTTAACGAAACGGTCCGGCAGGAACATGCCTTTTTCCGGATCGTACAGCTGAGAAATGGTGCGGTTTTTAATGAAACCGTTCTCTTTCAGACGGGTGTAGATCAGCTCCGACAGCTCGCGGTTTTCGTCGCTGTGTGTGGAGTGATAGTTGTCATAGCTGATGTCAAAGCCAGCAAAATCGGTCTGATGCTCCTGACTCATTTCGGCGATCATCTGTTCCGGGAAAATGCCCAGCTGCTGCGCTTTCAGCATGATCGGCGTGCCGTGGGCATCGTCCGCACAGATAAAGTTCACCTCGTGGCCGCGCATTCGCTGGTAACGGACCCAGACATCAGCCTGGATATGCTCCAGCATGTGGCCGAGGTGGATTGAGCCGTTGGCGTACGGCAGGGCGCACGTTACCAGAATTTTTTTCGCGACTTGAGTCATAGTAGGCATTACTTCTTTTAACTGTGAAAAGGGTTTTCGATATTACCAAAAGGGGCATTATTAAGTAAGCACAAACCGCGGCCTTTCAGGTAAACTTGTTTGTCTAAGGTCTTATTCACAAGAACAAAGGAGTCGGGATGAGTTCTCAATCCCAGGCCAAATCACCGGAAGCCTTACGAGCAATGGTCGCCGGGACGCTGGCTAATTTTCAGCATCCAACCCTGAAGCACAATCTCACGACGCTGAAAGCGCTTCATCACGTCGCATGGCTGGACGATACGCTTCACATCGAGCTACAGATGCCGTTCGTCTGGACCAGCGCCTTTGATGCCCTGAAAGAGCAAACCAGCTCTGAGCTGCTGCGCATTACTGGCGCAAAAGCAATTGACTGGAAGCTAAGCCACAGCATCGCCACGCTCAAGCGCGTGAAAAATCAGCCGGGCGTTAACGGCGTGAAGAACATCATCGCCGTCAGCTCTGGCAAGGGCGGGGTGGGTAAATCATCTACCGCCGTGAATCTGGCGCTTGCACTGGCGGCAGAAGGGGCGAAGGTCGGCATTCTGGATGCGGATATCTATGGCCCGTCCATTCCAAACATGCTGGGAGCGGAAAACCAGCGTCCAACTTCGCCGGACGGCACCCACATGGCGCCAATCGTGGCGCACGGTCTGGCGACCAACTCCATTGGATATCTGGTTACTGACGATAACGCGATGGTCTGGCGTGGCCCGATGGCCAGCAAGGCGCTGCTGCAAATGTTGCAGGAGACAATGTGGCCTGACCTCGATTATCTGGTGCTGGACATGCCGCCGGGCACCGGTGATATCCAGCTGACGCTGGCGCAGAACATTCCGGTTACCGGCGCCGTCGTAGTCACCACGCCGCAGGATATCGCGCTGATCGACGCCAAAAAAGGCATTGTCATGTTCGAGAAGGTAGAGGTGCCGGTACTGGGTATCGTCGAGAACATGAGCATGCATATTTGCAGCAACTGCGGGCACCATGAGCCCATCTTTGGTACCGGCGGTGCGGAGAAGCTGGCTGCGCAGTATCACACCCAGCTGCTGGGGCAGATGGCGCTGCATATTTCCTTGCGTGAAGACCTGGACAGCGGGAAACCAACGGTGGTCAGCCGCCCGGACAGCGAATTTGCCCAGATGTATCGCCAGCTTGCAGGGCGCGTTGCGGCGCAGCTCTACTGGCAGGGGGAAGTGATCCCGGGTGAAATCGCCTTCCGCGCGGTGTAACGCCTCTGCGCGTTAGTGCCGGGTGACGGCTTTGCCTTACCCGGCCTACCTCGATTTTGTAGGTCAGGTAAGCATAGCGCCACCTGACTTTACCCAAGCCGATAGTGCATCAAATAATACTCCCCGTCCGGAGAATCTCCCGTCGCTTCAATGTGCCAGCCGTGGCGATGGTAAAACGCAATAGCCCGTTCATTCTTCACCAGACACTTCAGCGCGCCTGTACTGGTAAATGTCTTCTGTACCTGTTCCAGTAACAAATGACCCACTCCCAGACGCTGATACTGCGGATCGACAAACAGGTTGTGCAGAAAATTATCGTTCGTCCAGACTGAGGCAAAGCCAAGTCGGTGCCCATCCTGCTCCGCCACCCAAATCTCTTCGTCCAGGGTTGCCGCGTCAAAATCTTCAAACTGCCACGCAGAACTGTCCAGCCACGGCCAGGCTTCACGCCGGGCGTGGAGGAACAGCGTGCGCAGGAAAGGGCGATCGCTCTCCTGCCACGGACGGATTAGGATCGTATCAGCGGTGATAGAAAATATCTCCGTTATAGGCTTTGTAGATTTTGCCATCGGCATCGCCAATCAGAACATAATTCTCGCCCATGTAGGTCCAGTGTGTGCCGGCATCGGGCGCAGGAAGGTTACGTAGCTGGTACTGTTTGATGGTGTACTCGGGCGTCTGATACTGCGCGGGCGCGGTGTCGCCAATTTTGAACTTCGTAAAATCGGCAATAAACTCTTGTTCTTCGTAGGCCTTGATGCCGGAAGGCGCTGTCGACGCTTGCGGTGCAGCGTGCGCGGCCCCCGCCAGTGACACTAATACACCCAGAAGCAACAATTTACGCTTAGCCATTTTTTCTCCAGTCATATCGTTACTGATACTTTTTGTGTGCAGATCCGCAAACGGATGGCAGACAGTTCATTTTAAGTATCCTCACAGGGTGAGTTTGCAAAAAATGTAACAAAAGCGCACGGTTTTGTGTAGTCGCAACCGTCATTAATTATTTCTTCGATGAATAAATATTGGCTTACGCAGATAACATAATTATGGGTTTATTAATTAATTCTGAAAAAACTTTTTCAAAGCAAATTTACAAAGATCCAGGCATGCATTAAACGAATAGAACATTTAAGATTGCCCGAAACCCTCTTTCCTAATCCGTAAGTCAGACGATGCATGGCTGTAAAAGCCAGGCCGCAGGAATGCTGTGGTTTTTTAAATATTACTGCCATCACTGTTAATTAATTTAGCGGTAAGGGGTTGTTTTAGAATGGAAAGAATCATTTCGGTACGTATTCGATAATCAATACTATAAAAAGAAATTTTTACTCAATGAAAAACACAACAGTCTTTTCGATATTGTTTTTAATTATTACGCCATTATCTGGCTGCGTATTTTCACCGGGTCAGCATCTGGATCTTGCTGGAAAACAGGTGATGGCCACAGAAAATGCAAACGATCGTCTGGAGAAGCGGATTGATGTTTATCCTCTTACGCCTTCGTTAATTGAAAAATTGCGACCATCGGCCCTGAAATCTCAGGCAAATCCTAAGCTGGATGAACAGGTCAAAAACTGGGAATACCGTATCGGCGTTGGGGATATTTTGACCGTCACCGTCTGGGATCACCCTGAACTGACAACCCCGGCAGGGCAGTATCGCAGCGCCAGTGACACCGGTAACTGGGTTAATGCCGACGGTACGCTTTTCTATCCTTATGTCGGTAAATTGCAGGTGGCAGGCAAAACGGTCGCACGGGTACGCGAGGAGATCACGGCCCGGCTGAACAATGTCATTGAAAGTCCGCAGGTGGACGTCAGCGTCGCCTCTTTCCGCTCGCAAAAAGCCTATGTGACGGGCGAGGTGGTGAAGTCGGGGCAGCAGGCTATCACCAATATCCCGTTAACGGTAATGGATGCCGTGAACGCCGCAGGGGGGCTCTCTGCCGACGCGGACTGGCGCAATGTCGTGCTGACGCATAATGGGAAGGATATGCGCCTCTCGCTATATGCGCTGATGCAGCATGGCGATCTCACCCAAAATAAGCTGCTCTATCCCGGCGATATTCTGTTTGTCCCCCGTAACGATGCGCTGAAAGTGTTCGTCATGGGCGAGGTCGTTAAACAGAGCACGCTGAAAATGGATCGCAGCGGCATGACCCTGGCCGAAGCGCTGGGCAATGCGGGTGGGCTGAACCAGAATATGGCCGATGCCACCGGAATTTTTGTCATTCGTTCGCTGCCGAAAAGCGAGCGTTCAGAGAAAATTGCCAACATCTACCAGCTCAATGCTCAGGACGCATCAGCCATGGTGTTAGGCACCGAGTTTCAGCTTGAGCCTTATGACATTGTCTATGTCACCACTGCACCACTGTCCCGCTGGAATCGCGTGATATCACAGCTTGTTCCGACCATCAGCGGGGTGCATGACCTTACCGAAACGGTTCGTTACATCAGATCGTGGCCGCAATAATGTTCAAATCAATACTCGTGGTTTGCACCGGAAATATCTGCCGTTCTCCGATTGGGGAGCGGCTTTTACGCCAGCACCTGCCCGACAGACATATCGCCTCGGCGGGGATATACGGGCTTGAGGGGTGCCCGGCGGATGACAGCGCCCAGGACGTGGCCTGGCGGCATGGGATCTCCCTCGACGGTCATGTGGCGCGCCGGCTGACACGCAATCTGATGCAGGGAGCCGATCTTATCCTGGTGATGGAGCCGGAACATCTTCGCTTCATTGCGGCCATGGCGCCGGAGAGCAGGGGAAAGTCGCTGCTTTTTGGGCAATGGCTGGAGCCGCAGGATATCCCCGATCCCTACCGTAAAAGCCGGGAAGCGTTTGAATATGTGTTCGGGCTATTGGGTAAAGCCAGCCAGGAATGGGCACGTCGTTTAGGTCAGAAAGGAATGAAGCATTAATGTCGTCTTACACAACAGACAATTATGGTGCAGCGGCACCCCAACAACATGAAGTCGATCTCGTTCGTTTGCTCGTCGAGATGATCGACCACCGCACGATGATTCTGTGCGTGACATTCCTGTTCACCCTATGCGCCGGTCTCTATGCCTGGGTTACACCCCCTGTTTATCAGGCGGATGCCATGGTGCAAATAGAAAGCAAACAGGATAACAGTCTGCTTAAAGGGTTGAGTCAGCTGGGCACCGATGTTTCGCCGGATGTTGCCCCTGAAATTTTACTGCTGAAATCACGCATGATCCTCGGCGAGACCGTCGACAAATTAGGTCTGACGCAGCAGGCAAAGCAGCGCGTTTTGCCTGTGGTGGGGCGTCTCTGGCAGCGTCTGCAAGGGCGCGGGCAGGGTAAGATCACGTTAGGCGAACTCCAGATCCCGCAGGTGGAAGGCAAGGCGCAAGCGCTCACGCTGACCGTACAGGAAGCGGGAAAATATCACCTGACGGGCGAAAACATTGAGGCAGACGGTCGGGTTGGGAAAACGCTGGTCACGCAAGGGATCGTTCTGCTGGTGACGTCGATTGAGGCGACGCCAGGCACGCAATTTTCGCTTAAATCGTTGACGCGGCTGGAGACGATCAGCGCCCTGAAGAAGAGCCTCACGGTTGCGGAGTCGGAGAAACAGAGTGGTATCGTGACCTTAACCCTGACGGGTGAAGATCCTGACAACATCGCCCGGGTGCTGAATGCGATTGCTGACAATTATCTTCAGCAAAATATCGCGCGCCAGGAGGCTCAGGATTCTCGTAGTCTGGATTTTTTACAGGAGCAGTTGCCGAAAATCAGAGCGGATCTGGATCAGGCTGAAGCACGGCTGAATGCTTATCGGGCGCAGCGTGACTCGGTGGATCTGTCTTTAGAGGCAAAATCCGTACTGGATCAGGTAGTTAACGTTGAGAACCAGCTAAATGAGCTGACGTTCCGGGAGGCAGAGATCTCCCAGCTCTTTAAAAAGAGTCACCCTACCTATCGTGCATTGCATGAAAAGAGACAGACCCTTGAGCGGGAACGGGATCGCCTGAATAACCGTGTGTCAGCTATGCCCTCCACGCAGCAGGAGATTTTACGCCTGAGCCGCGATGTTGAGTCGGGCCGCACCATTTATTTACAGCTATTGACGCGTCAGCAGGAGCTAAATATTTCCCGCTCCAGCGCTGTAGGGAACGTGAGGATCATTGATGAGGCGGTTACGCACCCGGATCCGATAAAGCCGCGAAAAGCGTTAATCATCATTCTTGGCGCGCTGTTCGGGCTAATGCTCGCAATGGGGACCGTGCTGGTACGTCAGGCGTTCAAACGTGGGATCACGCTTTCCGAGCAGCTGGAAGCGCAGGGGCTGCCGGTTCTGGCTACGTTGCCACGTTCCCAGTGGCTGTGGAGTAAAACGCATTTGCGCAGAAAAAATCCGTTCTCTCGTCGCTGGAAACACAAAACCTCGGATGTGCCTTTCCTGCCCGTCGATCGCCCTGCTGATATGTTTGTTGAAGCGGTACGCGGGCTGCGAACCAGTCTGTATTTCGCCATGATGGAGGCTGAGAACCGCATTGTGATGATTTCTGGCCCCACTCAGGACTGCGGAAAAACGCTGGTGGCGACGAATCTGGCGGCCGTCGCCGGGCAGAGCGGTCAGCGGGTGCTGTTTATTGATGCGGATATGCGCCAGGGCTATGTTCATAATATTTTTGGCCTGGAGAACCGCTACGGATTGTCCTGCCTGCTCGAAGGGAAATGCGACTTTACGGAGGTCATTCAGCATGCTGAAAAAGCGGGAATTGACGTCATCACCTGCGGCCCGGAACCCCTGCGTCCGTTAGAATTGCTGTTAAGCGAACGCTTCCTTGACATCATGTCCTGGGTTAACGAGCAATATGACATTGTCATCATCGATACACCGCCAGTCCTGGCCGTCACCGATGCCTCGCTGGTCGCCAGAGCAGCCGGAACAACGCTAATGGTTGCCCGTTTCGATAAAACCAGCGTGAAAGAGATGGAGAATACCGTTAAACGTCTCCAGCATGTTGGTGTGAAGGTCAGCGGCACAATCCTCAACGATATTGTTCAATCCGCAGCGCTGTTTTACAGCTCGGGGTACAGCCAGTGTGATTACGGTTATGCTTCGAGGAAAAAAGGAGACAGGCGTTAGAGCGGGAAAAACAATCCCTCTCCCGGGTGGGAGAGGGATAAGCATTACTTCGCCATCACTTCCTGCGCGGTACGCTCAACCAGAGACAGCAGGACTTTAACATCCTCCAGCGTCACGGTTGGGTTCAGCAGAGTCAGCTTCAGGCAGGTGATACCGTTATGCTCGGTCACACCGACGTTTGCACGGCCAGACTCCAGCAGCGCATCGCCAATTTTCTGGTTCAGCAGGGCAATACCGGCGTCATCCATTTGCGCCTGCGGACGGAAGCGGAACAGCACGCTTGCCAGCTGGGGTTGCATCACCAGTTCCAGAGCAGACTGCTCTTTCACGTAAGCCGCAACCTGCTGTGCCAGCGTCACGCCGTGATCGATGATTGCCGCGTATTGCTCCTGACCCAGCGCTTCCAGGCTCATCCACAGTTTCAGCGCGTCGAAACGGCGCGTGGTTTGCAGAGATTTGGAGACCAGGTTAGGTACACCCGCTTCTTCATCGAACTCAGAGTTCAGATAGGCCGCCTGATAGCGCATTAGCTCATAGTGACGCGCTTCTTTCAGCAGGAACGCACCGCAGCTGATGGTCTGGAAGAACTGCTTGTGGAAGTCCAGGGTGACGGAATCCACCAGCTCGATACCGTCCAGGTAGTGACGATACTGCTCAGACATCAGCAGCGCGCCGCCCCAGGCCGCATCAACGTGCACCCAGATATTGTGTTTCGCAGCCAGCTCAGCAATAGCACGCAGCGGATCGATAGCACCCGCATCGGTCGTACCGGCCGTGGCCACAATCGCCAGGATCTGCTCGCCGTTCGCGTTGCACTGTTCGATTTTCGCCGCCAGATCGGTGAGATCCATGCGGGAAAATTCGTCCGTTTTCACCTGCACCACGGACTGGTAGCCCAGACCCATCAGCGCCATGTTTTTCTGCACGGAGAAGTGTGCGTTTTCCGAGCACAGCACGCGGATCTTACGCAGATCGCCTGTCAGACCGTCCTGCTGAACCGAGTGGCCCTGACGCGCAAAGAACGCGTCACGCGCCAGCATCAGCCCCATGAGGTTACTCTGGGTACCGCCGCTGGTGAAGACGCCTGCGTCGCCAGCCTGATAACCCACGCGGGTACGCAGCCACTCGATCAGTTTGATCTCGATGATGGTTGCGGACGGGCTTTGATCCCAGGAGTCCATACTCTGGTTGGTGGCGTTAATCAGTACTTCCGCCGCCTGGCTAACCACCAGGCTTGGGCAGTGCAGGTGCGCCACACACTGCGGGTGATGAACGGACAAGCTGTCTTTCAGGAAGAACTCCACGGCGCGTTCAATCGCCGCTTCGTTACCCAGCCCTTTCGGGTTGAAATCCAGCTTAATACGGTCGCGCAGCTCCGCGACCGTTTTGCCCTGGTACATCTCAGGCTGTTTCAGCCACTGCATCACAGCCTGAGTGCTTTGTTCAATCGCCTGCTGGTAAGCTTCAATGCTCTGCGCAGAGGAGAACAAAATTGGGTTTGAATCAGACATCGTAATCAATAACTCCGGTTACGCCGGGCTAACGCCCGCAGCAAGCAGTGCCTGCTCGAATTTATCCAGGAAGACTTTCAGCTCGTCATCGCTGATCAGCAGAGAAGGCAGCAGACGCAGAACGATACCGTTACGGCCGCCACGCTCCAGAATCAAGCCTGCTTCGAAGCACTTCTTCTGAATCAGTGCAGACAGCTCGCCGTCGCCCGGGAAGCAACCCATGTGGTCAGCGGCTTCGTGCGGCTTAACGATCTCAATACCGATCATCATGCCCAGGCCGCGAACGTGACCGATAACCGGATAGCGTTTCGCCATCTCTTTCAGCTGGCCTTTCAGCCATTCGCCCTGTGCGGCCACTTTGCCCGCGATATTCTGGTCTTTCAGGATCTTCAGCGTCGTCAGACCGGTTGCCATCGCCAGCTGGTTGCCGCGGAAGGTACCGGTATGGTGGCCTGGCGCCCATGCATCGAACTGCTTTTTGATACCGAGCACGGCCAGCGGCAGACCGCCACCGACTGCTTTAGACATCACGATGATGTCTGGCTCGATACCTGCGTGTTCGAAGGCAAAGAATTTACCGGTACGGGCAAAGCCAGCCTGGACTTCGTCGAGGATCAGCAGGATACCGTGTTCCTGAGTGACTTTACGGATGCGCTGCAACCACTCAACAGGCGCCGGGTTCACGCCGCCTTCACCCTGAACGGCTTCGAGGATCACCGCGGCAGGTTTACGCACGCCGCTTTCAACGTCGTTAATCAGATTTTCGAAGTAGTAGGTCAGCGCCTTCACGCCCGCTTCACCACCGATACCCAGTGGGCAACGGTACTCGTGTGGGTAAGGCATGAACTGGACTTCTGGCATCATACCGTCAACCGCTTCTTTAGGAGACAGGTTGCCGGTGACGGACAGTGCGCCGTGGGTCATACCGTGGTAACCACCAGAGAAACTGATGATACCGCTACGACCGGTCACTTTTTTCGCCAGCTTCAGCGCCGCTTCAACGGCGTCAGCCCCGGACGGGCCAGTAAATTGCAGGCAGTACTCTTTGCCCTGACCAGGCAACAGAGAGAGAAGGTATTCTGAAAACGCGTCTTTCAGCGGCGTGGTCAGATCCAGGGTATGTAACGGCAAGCCGCTGGTAATGACATTTTGGATGCTTTTCAGCACATCAGGATGATTGTGTCCAAGCGCGAGGGTGCCTGCGCCTGCTAAACAGTCAAGGTATTCTTTATTATCTGCATCGGTGATCCACACGCCTTCTGCTTTTGTGATCGCTAAAGGCAGTTTGCGCGGATAACTCCTGACGTTAGATTCAAATTCGGCCTGACGGGCCAGATAGGTTTCGTTGCTTTTGTGGGCATCTACGGTGTCAATACGGACTTTATCCGTCATCATATCACTCCTACAACCGCCGCTTCGTTATGAGCCACGATTGAATAAAAAGTTAAAAAACAGATGGGGCCTGAAAAAAACGCCGCCAATATAGAGCCTTTTGTCACCGGGCTCAATGGTTAATTTGTTTACTGTTTTGTGACACAGGGCACAGGGCAGGGAAGAACGCCGTTTGTATGGGGAAGATTGCACTTTATGCTAAATAAAAACAGCAGCTTACGTATGATTTGTCAGCATTGTAAAATCAGACAAAAGAGTGTGACAAATCGTGCGATTGGCAGGCGAAAAGGAGGCAGAGAGCCTCCTTACGCTGTTTATTTCTGACTAACGCGTAAAATGCCGTGTTCGCGTCCCTTCGTTTTATTCCATGACGCGTCCGTAATACCGTTTTCATCCAGGCTTATCGATATCACAAAACCGTTACCATGGATCTCATAGAAATTCGCATTCAGACGTTTAACGCTGGCTTTTTTGCCGTTCACGGTAGCGCTAAAAAAGCCGTTAGAAAGCGTGGCGTTAACCGTATCCGACGAGAACGAGGCTTCACGCAGGGGATCGTGAACGGATGCCGTTGGTTCGTGTTGTGCCGTGTTTTCCGCTTTGGTTTTGCTGACATCGCAAGAGCCATTGCCAGCGCTAATTTGCGTGCATCCCGAACGTTCTAATTGAGCGCGATAATGGGCGTTTATGGCGTGCGCAGGCGAGACACAACCTGCAAGCACGGTACCACTTATGACTAACATCATTAATTTTTTCATTTTATTGCCTTAAAAACGACACAAATACCAGGAGACATACATCACGCCGATCCAGATCCCGACCGAAATCAGCATTAGGTACAGGGCTACCGAAATAAAAATATATTTAGACATCTTTTTGTATCAACGAAATGCTCATCCGTTAAAATGAGGTTTTATACTTGTCCCGACGATTGTTTTACGCTTTAAAAGCCCATACCAATCCCAACCGAAGCGCCCATATTATTCGCAGTGTCATCTGAGAAGCTCACTTTCGCGATGACATGGGAATTAAAGTTAACGGACGCACCGACAGCAAGCGCGCTCTCACCGTTGTAAGTCGCACCACCAGCAGAGAACATGACGCGCTGATTGGTTTGCACTTGTGGCAAACCCGCCATCGCCATCGCCCCTGAAATACCGGCATTAGCCTGCTTCTTATTATTGTCCACTTCATCACGCAGAGATTTAAATTGCTGGCTGGTGTTAGTATTCATTGCCTGTAATGACTGCCTGGTGGCTTGCAGATCCTGCGTGGCGGCAGTAACAGCCAGGCTATTTTTAGCGACCTTCGCCTGGGTAGCTGTATCCAGCTGTCGTTGTGTCACGGTGGTTGTCACACCATCTTTACCGTTATGACCGTCTGCACCGTCGCGACCGTTTCTTCCCGCAATGCCTTGTGCGCCAGTATCACCCTTATCACCTTTCATACCTGTCGCGCCAGCATCGCCTTTTTCACCCTTCGCGCCAGTTACACCGGTATCCCCTTTATCGCCCTTTGCGCCAGTCGCGCCGGTATCCCCTTTATCACCCTTTGCGCCAGTCGCACCGGTATCCCCTTTATCACCTTTCGCTCCATCTGCACCGTTGATGGGTTTAGGTGCATTTTCGAGAGCAGTAAGGCGGCTATCCTGAATATTATCGACGTGTTGAAGGTTGATAATGGCTGTGCCGTTAGTCGCCACACCCTGTAAGGCCGTCTCACTTTTCAGACTGGCGGTATCGGCAAGTGCGCCAGCAAGCAACGCTTTCTGATGTGCGTCGTTAGCCATTTTATCCACGACTAACACGCCCAGTTTTGTGGACTGAAGGTCGTTGTTAACCTGCGTTAAGCGGTTATCCGTTGCGCTATCACGGTTAATACTATCAGCGTTGTTTTGTGTAATTTGATCTTGATGGTCATTTACAATATTAGTGATTTGCTGATCGTCCCAAACCGTATTCGCGGCTTCAGCCTGGCTCATTGTACCCGCTAAGACAATGCCCATTACAAAAATAGCAGTAAAGTTTTTATTCATAGATTTCATTTAAAAAGCTCACATCATTAATTATCGAAAATACTGAAGCTGAACAGCTTTATTTTTTGGATTTAAAAAACGGTTGAAGGTTGTCTAAATCTTATTTAGTAACGCGAGTGAACTATCAATTAAACGCAGATCAATGATGTTGATCTAAGTCATAAATACTATGAATAGTTCCGAGGGCGTAAAAGTCATTTTGCGGTTGTTATTAATGTAAACATTAAAGTGAAAATGACGAGGGAAATGAGAGGGTCAGATTAAGTAATTGACAGAAATAAATTTCTGCAAAATAAATGTTTACATTGATGCCTGAGTTTATTTCATACGAAAGCAGGTGGGCTGTCTTATAAAATCACTCCCGGTGAGTCATTATGGATAAAAATAAAATTTCTCAGCACAGAAAGTGAATATTATATTTAATGAGTTCTTAACAAATATGGCGGGATAATTAACTGAACAATAATGTATACATATTGAGCGTAGTTAATATCTTGTCGTTTATTGTTCGTTACAGGGGGTTAACGGACAGCCCAAAACTCCTTGCACCCGGGTTACCCCCCGGTTACACTACATGACTACGAAATGCCATTTTGTAAGTAACTGTTTTATAAGCAATTTGACTCGGGGTGCCCTTCTTTGTGAAGGCTGAGAAATACCCGTATTACCTGATCTGGATAATGCCAGCGTAGGGAAGTCAGATGCCTACCCGGTCATCGCTTCTTCACGCACGGCAGGAGCGAAACCATGCAGCCTGACCTGCTCGACTCACACGTTTTACATCAATTCCGAACCCGTTCCCCGCTCACGCACTGTATGACCAACGATGTCGTGCAGACCTTCACCGCCAACGTGCTGCTCGCGCTGGGCGCTTCCCCGGCAATGGTGATCGAAGCCGAGGAAGCGGAACAGTTTGCCGCGCTTGCCGATGCTCTGCTCATCAACGTGGGTACACTCACCGCACCGCGCGCCCAGTCGATGCGTCGGGCTATTGAGAGCGCTGTAGCCGCGGGCACACCCTGGGTTCTGGATCCGGTTGCGGTTGGCGCGCTGGCGTTCCGCACCCGTTTTTGCCAGCAAATATTATCCCTTAAACCTGCGGCCATTCGTGGAAACGCCTCCGAAATCCTCGCCCTTGCCGGAATGAGTGCGGGCGGGCGGGGGGTTGATTCCACCGATACGGCAGCGAGCGCGTTGACCGCTGCGCAGACGCTCGCCCGTCAGACCCATGCCGTTGTGGTCGTCACAGGAGAAGTGGATCACATCACTGATGGTCAGCGAACCCGTACGGTCGCGGGCGGCGACCTGCTGATGACCCGCGTGGTAGGAACTGGCTGTGCGCTCTCGGCGGTCGTCGCCGCCTGCTGCTCGCTGCCTGGCGACAGGCTTGATAACGCGACGGCTGCCTGCGGCTTTATGAAGCGCGCAGGGTCAGTTGCCCTGACTCAAAGCCGGGGGCCCGGCAGCTTTTCCTCCGCGTTTCTGGACGCGCTTTACGCGCTGGAGGAACAGGTATGACACGCATAAATGCCCTGACTATTGCGGGAACCGATCCCAGCGGCGGAGCGGGGATCCAGGCAGACCTGAAAACCTTCTCCGCGCTCGGCGCTTACGGATGTTCGGTTATCACCGCGCTGGTGGCGCAAAACACGCGCGGTGTACAGTCGGTGTATCGCATTGAGCCGGATTTTGTCGCCGCACAGCTGGATTCGGTATTCAGCGATGTACGTATCGACACCACCAAAATTGGCATGCTCGCAGAGGCGGACATTGTTGAAGCGGTCGCGGAACGTCTCAAACGTTATCAGATAAAAAACGTGGTGCTCGATACCGTGATGCTGGCCAAAAGCGGCGATCCGCTGCTCTCCGCCTCGGCCGTCGACACCCTGCGTAAAAAGCTGCTGCCGCAGGTGGCGCTGATCACGCCAAACCTGCCTGAGGCCGCCGCGCTGCTGGATGCGCCACACGCGCAAAACGAACGTGAAATGAAAGAGCAGGGCAATGCGCTGCTGGCGATGGGGTGTCGCGCGGTACTGATGAAAGGCGGTCATCTCGATGATGCAGAAAGCCCGGACTGGCTCTTCACCCACGATGGCGCGCAACGTTTCACCGCCCCGCGCGTACAGACCAAAAACACCCACGGCACGGGCTGTACGCTCTCGGCGGCGCTGGCGGCGCTGCGTCCCCGAAACGCGAACTGGGCGGATACGGTACAGGAGGCGAAGATCTGGCTCTCGGACGCGCTGGCAAAAGCCGATTCTCTGGAAGTGGGTCACGGTATTGGGCCGGTTCACCATTTTCATGCATGGTGGTAAGCCGTATACTGGCATAAAACCTTATGCCAGAGAAAAACAGAGATGGAACAAGCGCATACCCGGTTAATTGCTCAACTCAAGGAACGAATTGCCGCACCGGACAACACGCCGCTGTATCTGAAATTTGCCGAAACGGTTAAAAACGCGGTACGCAGCGGCGTGCTCGCGCACGGTAATATTTTGCCTGGCGAGCGCGATCTGAGCCAGCTTGCCGGTGTGTCGCGCATTACGGTGCGTAAAGCGATGCAGGCGCTGGAAGAGGCTGGCGTCGTCACCCGCGCGCGTGGATACGGGACGCAAATCAACAATATCTTTGAATATTCGCTAAAAGAGGCGCGCGGGTTTTCTCAGCAGGTGGTGCTGCGGGGCAAAACGCCCAACACGCTGTGGGTTAATAAACGCGTCGTGAAATGTCCGGAGGAGATCGCCCGCCACCTTTCCCTTGCGCCAGACAGTGATGTATTTCTGCTTAAGCGCATCCGCTATGTGGATGACGATGCAGTATCGATAGAGGAGTCCTGGGTACCAGTAGGATTAATTCCCAACCCGGACGACATTGGCGTCTCGCTTTATGATTACTTCCGCAGCCAGAATATCTTTCCGCAGTGCACCCGGTCCCGCGTCAGCGCCCGGATGCCGGACAGCGAGTTTCAGGCGCATATCAAGATGGACGATAAGATACCGGTGCTGGTGATCAAGCAAGTCGCGCTCGATCAACAGCACCGGCCAATTGAGTACAGCATCAGCTACTGCCGCAGCGACCTATACGTCTTTGTGTGCGAGGAGTAGGGCCTCGCGCGTGGGGGCGCAGTCGCCACCGCGATGGCTGACTACCCAGGCGGCTACGGCATTGCCAAGCTGCACCGCCTCTGGCAGTGACCATCCCGCGGCCAGACCGGCAAGGGTACCTCCCGCATGGCTGTCACCCGCGCCGATGGTATCGACCACGGTAGCAGGAAACGCCGGAACGTGTCCGGAAGCGTCACCGTCATACCAGACCGCCCCGTCTTTATCATGGCGTATGATCAGCGCAGCGCCAAACCTCTGCTGCCACCGTGTGCCGAGCTCTTCCACGCTTACGCCAAGCCATTCTGCGGCAAGTTCCGCCTCCTGACGATTAAGCGAGACCATCGGTTTGCAGGCCATAATCCTTGCCATCAGCGGGTCGGGAATATCCGCGATGCGCGGACCGAAATCGATAAAGAGCGTCGCATCCTGAAGACTTTCCAGCCAGGCCGTCAGCAGCTCACCGCTGGGGGACGCCAGCTGGTAGCCGGACAAAGAGATCAGGCTCCCTGCCGGCACGCTTAACCCGTCCAGCCAGCGCTGCTGCCACTGATTCTCCACGCCGCTGAACGACATAAAGGTCCGTTCACCGTCAGGCTCCACCAGCGCCAGGCACCAGCCGTTATCGCCCGTTTCCGCTTCCACGGCGCTGTGCAGATCCTGCTTCGCCATGGCGTTACGGATAATATCGGCCCACACGCCGTGGCCGACAGGAAGCGCGTTTTGTGCAGCAATGCCGAGCCGCTTCAGGGCGATGGCAATATTCAGCGCGCAGCCGCCAATATTCACTCCCTGTTGCTTCAGTTCGATATCACACCCGCGCCAGGGCAGGGCGTAGGCGTCGGCAATCACGTCGATGACCGCCGCGCCGAGCACCGTTACGGGACGCGTGGCGTGAAGGGTTTCGAGACGGCGGGCAAAAGCACTCATACGCCCTCCCTGTGCTCCCGGAAGTGCAGCAGTTTTTCACAGTAGTGGCCGAAATCGAGCCGGTTTACGGCATCAAGTTCGTTTTTGAGTGCCGGATCAATGGCCTGTACACCGTGCAGCGCACCGCAGATGGCCGTTGCCATCGCGCCGATAGTGTCAGTATCACCGCCCAGGTTGGCGCATAACACCGCGCAGCGGTTCGGATCGGTGCCCGCGAGTTCGACCATCGCAATCGCCGCCGGAACGGACTCAAGGGTGCTCGTGCCCGCGCCAATAAGCTGATAGATCTGCTCGCTGGCGGACTCGGTACCGTTGGCTTCGCGCACGGTTTTCAGGGCCAGCTCAATACGAGCGGAAAGCGATGCGCTGAAGGTGGTCGTTTTCGCCTCCTGTGCCGCACGGGCAATACCCGGCAGGGCATCGGCGATGTTCTGCCAGCGCTCGCCGTCGATAGCGCGTGAAACCGCCCAGGCGATCACCACCGCACCGGCGATGGCGAGATCCGATTTATGGGTCGGGCTGGAGGCTAACGCAACCTGTTCCACAAAGTGCGCCAGACGCGTGGCCGGCAGCAGGCATCCCAGCGGGGAGGCGCGCATCGCCGCCCCGTTGGTGACGCCGTTGTTCTCCAGCTGGCTCACCGGCTTGCCGTCACGGATGGCGTTCAGGGCAATTTTGGAGGTCGGGCCGAGCACATTCTTATTGAACGCGTCAAAATCCAGCGCCCAGTCCAGAATATGCTTACCGATAACGTCAGGGTTAATTTCCCCGTCGCATTCGATAATCGCATCGGCCAGGCACAGCGCCATCGACGTATCATCCGTAAATTCGGCCTGCTTAAAGTAACAGGCGGCATTATTCTCAGCCGGGCCGGGTAAGAAACGGTCGATCCAGCCGAAGTGCGCTTTCACCCGCTTGCGCGGCCACAGCTCCGACGGCATTCCCATCGCATCCCCTAACGCCTGCCCGTAAAGAGCACCGAGAATACGGTCTTGTTTCATTTAACTTCCCCTCGTGTCAGCGCGGTATCGCCATCAACCACCTCAATTGCGGTGATCTCTTTATCCGATTCGCGGAAAAACAGCATAAACAGCACGGCAATCACCACAATCATGATTGCACCAAACGTCCACATTCCGGCCCAGTTGAAGGTCAGCCCATTCACCGGCTCTTTATATGCGAACATTTTTTCCATCATCACGCCGCCGAGACGGTAACCCAGCAGGCTACCAAAGCCCTGACAGCACAGCGTGATCAAGCCCTGCGCCGCGTTGCGCATATGCACGGGCGCTTTTTTATCCACGTAGATGTACGCGGTGACGTAATAGAAGTCATAGCTTACGCCGTGCAGCAGAATGCCGAGGAACAGCAGGGCGTAGGTGAAGTATTGCTCGGCGCCGCCGTAAACAAAGAAACCGTAGCGAATGGCGGCGGTGATCAGGCCCAGCAGCAAGACCTTCTTAATACCAAAGCGTTTGGTAAAGAACGGCAGAGCGAGCATGAAGAAGATTTCAGAGAACTGGCCGAGGGTCATCCAGCCGGTGGCGTTTTTCATCCCCACTTCGGTGAGATAGCCGTTGGCAAAGATGTAGTAGAAGGCCAGCGGCATGGCGAACAGGAACGAGCAGAAGAAGAACACCAGAAAGTTTTTATCGCGCAGCAGGATCAGCGCATCCAGCCCCAGCATCACTTTGAAATCCAGCTTGCCGGTACTCTTCGGCGGGGTATTCGGCAGGAACAACGCGAAGACGCCGAGCAGAAGGGAGCTGGCAGCGGTCATTAGCAGCGGAATATTGGTGTCAGAGATGTCGCTATAGCCCATCATCTGCGGCAGGAAGCCGCACGCCAGGCCGGAGGCAATCCAGCCGATGGTGCCCATCACGCGGATGCGCGGGAAATCAGCCTCTACGTCATCGACGTTTGCGAAGGCGATGCTGTTGGTCAGCGCGATGGTCGGCATATAGGTCAGGGAGTAGGCCAGCAGCAGCGGGAAGAAGGTGCTGAACTGGGTTTGCTGTGCTGCGAAATACATCAGAATCGCGCCAGCGAACATCAGCACGGCCAGCACTTTCTGGGCGGCGAAGAAACGGTCCGTCAGCGAGCCGACCAGGATAGGAGAGAGGATCGCGGCAATCGCGGTACAGGCATACGACCAGCCAATTTCCCCGGCGGTAAACCCGCTCTTACTCAGCCACAGCCACAGCGGCACAAACCATGCGCCCCAGATAAACCATTCAACGAACATCATGAATGACAGTTGGACTTTCGTTTTCATTTTTTAATCCTGCATGTCAGAGGTACGCATGTAACATACCATGTGATAATACCTTTTAAATACCTTTAAGGCGATTGTTTGATCAGTGTAACAAAAATGTTGTACACGAAACGAGCCAGCAGATTGTGCTTAAAAAAGTTGCAAATGGTGGAAAATAGGTTAAGTCGGTACCAGGCTTACTCTGCCTGCAAAAACGTGGGCTTGGATCACACGCTCCGACATCATGTCGGACTTACGGGAGCATCACTATGACTGATATTGCGCAGCTGCTTGGCAAAGACGCCGACAGCCTTTTACAGCATCGTTGTATGACCATTCCAGCCGACCAGCTTTATCTGCCTGGCCATGATTACGTAGACCGGGTCATGGTCGACAACAACCGTCCGCCTGCCGTACTGCGAAACATGCAGACGCTTTACAATACCGGCCGTCTGGGCGGGACCGGCTATCTCTCCATTCTGCCCGTTGACCAGGGCGTAGAGCACTCGGCGGGAGCGTCGTTTGCTGCTAACCCGCTCTACTTTGACCCGAAAAACATTGTCGAGCTGGCGATTGAAGCAGGGTGTAACTGTGTGGCATCGACGTATGGCGTGCTGGCCTCCGTTTCTCGCCGCTATGCTCACCGCATTCCGTTCCTCGTCAAGCTGAACCACAACGAAACCCTGAGCTACCCAACCGAATATGACCAGACGCTGTACGCCAGCGTCGAGCAGGCGTTCAACATGGGCGCGGTGGCGGTCGGGGCAACCATCTATTTCGGCTCTGAACAGTCGCGACGTCAGATTGAAGAAATCTCCGCGGCGTTCGAGCGTGCCCACGAGCTGGGCATGGTAACCGTGCTGTGGGCCTATCTGCGTAACGCGTCATTCAAGAAAGACGGCGTGGATTACCACGTATCAGCGGATCTGACCGGTCAGGCAAACCACCTGGCAGCAACCATCGGCGCGGACATCGTGAAGCAGAAAATGGCCGAGAATAACGGCGGCTATAAAGCGGTGAACTTTGGCTATACCGACGACCGCGTGTACAGCAAGCTGACCAGCGACAACCCGATCGATCTGGTGCGCTACCAGCTGGCGAACTGCTACATGGGCCGCGCCGGGCTGATTAACTCCGGCGGTGCGGCAGGCGGTGAAACCGACCTGACCGACGCGGTGCGCACGGCGGTCATTAACAAACGTGCGGGCGGTATGGGGCTGATCCTGGGCCGTAAGGCGTTTAAAAAATCCATGGCCGACGGCGTGAAGCTGATTAATGCGGTTCAGGATGTCTATCTGGACAGTAAAGTCACGATTGCCTGACGCCACCGTATCCCTCTCCCTCAAAGGAGAGGGCATTATCGCGCACCCTGTCAAACATCAGCGCAACAGCACGCAGTCCGGCGGCAATCGGCACTGCAACGCCCCGGGCAAGACCTCAATGCGGAATCGTTCGCCGCTGAGCGGCTCTCCGTCGAGGTTAAAGGTCATGCCGTGTGGGGCGATCACTTCAAACCACGCGGATTTCCCGTCGATGATATTGGGGCTCTCCTCTGGCTGCGTCAGCGTCGTAAACAGCGCAGGCAGCAGCCCGTCGCCGGTAAAAATACGCAGCTGTAATTGACCGTCGTTGATCAATGCTTCCGGGCAAAGCTGCTGACCGCCCCCCGCCTGCCGCCCGTTGCCGATACCAATCACCAGCGCGTCGCCCTGCCAGTGGAAGTTCTCACCGTGAATTTCACAGCTGTCGGGCTTGAGGGTGTCCATGCGCATTAGGCCATGGATGAGATACGAAACGCCGCCCAGCGCGGCCTTCAGTTTTTCCGGCGTTTCGCTGGTAATGCGGGTGCCGAAACCGCCCGTCGCCATATTGATAAAGCAGGTTTTTTCATTCACCTGAGCAATATCGACGGCGGTAGCTTTCCCGAGGATAGCCAGTTGCAGTGCTTTGCCTACATCCTCCGGAATACCGGCGCTGGTGGCAAAATCATTGGCGGTACCGAGCGGTAAAATGCCCATCGCCGGGCGATGGGCTGTGTCGAGATCAATAAGCGCGCCAGCAATCTCGTTGATTGTTCCGTCGCCGCCGCCGGAAATGATGGTCTGAACACCTAATCTGATGCCCTCGTCGATGTAGCGCGCCGCATCGCCTTTTTCAAATGTCACGCGCACGTGAATGCATGCTCCATCTTCACGCAATTCGGTGATCGCCTGGCGCAACAGATCGTTGCCTGCACTCTTGCCGTTAAGAATTAATAAACTGTCTGGATAGGTTGCCATCCGGGTTGCTCCCTTTTTTAGCTATAGAAAGAGTGTATCCCAGAGAGGGAAAAAGCGGGTAAGAACAGGATGAAAGGCAAAAAATAAGCCCGCGTAAGGGCTTTGAAATCGACTAAAGAACCCCGTAGCGCTTACAGTGCATACTACTGCCGCTCAATTGACTATTGTGGTCAACGTTTGAGGTGTGACATTGGCCTTGCCTCGATTTTGAGCTGCTTACGCCAGACCCGATTATGTAGCGTTAGCGCAATGGAGCGGTAAAAAATCGATGAATTCATCCACATAATGTTCAGAAAGAAACATCCCAGCCCCAGCAAAGAGGTTATTTGCGGTGTGTAGTTCTCAACAGGGCCGAATAAAAGCGAAATCCCCGTCCAGATGAAATAAATGATGCTCATTATGCCTGTCAGCGTAATGACGAAAATATGCAGTTTATATCCAGGTAAAGAACCTCGTGTAGTCAGAAACATCGTGCTCATCACTACCAGACAATACACAATCGCTGCAATGAATACTCCCATCATAACCTTAAATTCGGGTAAGCCGAGCCAGCGAAACAGCAACAACCAGAGGGACACTTGCAGCATGGCGTAGCAAAAAATAGCCAGTAACGTGCTCACTGCCAAAGGAATTCCTGTCATATGGACGCCCACAGGAACGCCGAACCGATCTTTTAACTGTTCTTTTAATGTTTCAAGCTGGTTGAGATCATCGGTCGCCATTTTACTTTTAACCAAAGCACTTAATGCAAGGCTATCTTTAATGTATTTCATCATGGACGGGTCAATAACTTCCTGTAAATGAAAAAGACTGAATTAAACCAAAAATGTATTTACCCGTTTGTGCAACATTCTGTGGATTTCTGATATTTCCTGAGATGGCACTTCCAACGAAGGCAGAAGAATTTGAAATGGTATTCAGCAACTCACGCTGTAAGAGCAACTGCAACGCTTCTGACGGATAACGTTTGGGATACACGCCTGCCTTCATTGCTGCTTTTACACCTGAATTCGAGATGCCGGGATTGCGGATACGAATAATCTCCTCTGTTAATCGCGTACGGTCGGCCCGGCTCATTTTTTGTAATAAGGAGAGCAAACTCTCAGACGATGAACGGTTAAGAAGGCGATATGTTAATGCAGCGCTTTTTAAACCCGCAGCAGCCCCGGCAAGAGAAATCGCATCCAGGGCTGTGTTGGTTGCTGTATACCACTCCTGGGAATCCATCCACGCAACGTAATCATCATGATTCATAGCAATCAACGATAGTCGGCCAAGCCCATTTGCACATTAAATTCCAGTTGCTACACCACCGGCTAAAATCACAGCGGCTATAGCACCGGAAGACCCTGCAGTGAGAGGTATAGCCATACCGGCCCCTGCCGCAAGTACAACAGTAAGAATTGCGGCTCCGCAGGAAATGGCCGTTGAACCAATTTCAGTTGCCAGGGAAGGGGAATTAATCGTCGCCGTTGTTGCCTGAACAGGGTTAACTAATGAGGCATTTACTTTGGTTATGACTACATGACTAACCGAGCTTTCGTTTGGTGTAGCAATCCTTCTTGATGGCCGTACTAGCCACTGACGTGTACCGTCTGAGTAGATAATCCCGGCCTGGCTAAAATTTCTGCTACAGTCCAGTTGACCTGCAAGTGCTGTGAAATTTATATCGCCGCCAGAGGCAAGACCAAGACTGCGTGCGAGTGCGTAATCTGGAAGATCCTTTGAAAATTGTCCTGTGAATGTCACTTCATCTCTCCGTCCGTGTGAAATGTTGATTGTTAATAAAACAAGAGTAAAGGTCCTGTTAACACTTAAAATTAGGAATGTTCCGAATAGTGTTCATCCCTCTCAAATCCATTAAAAAATGTGATTAGGATCCTTTGTTCGTTCGATTTGCTTAGATGATACGCCTAATGCTGACACAACCTTTCCCGGGTCAATGCAACGCCATATTTATCAGGGGGAAAAATTTCAGGAGTTAACAAAAAAATAAGCCCGCGTAAGGGAGATTACGCAGGCTAAGGAGGTGGTTCCTGGTACAGCTAGCATTTATGGGTTATGTTTTTCAGCGGGGGGATAATACCCGTATTGAACGAAGCGGTATGTGATCCGATTCTAAGAATTATCCCAGCGTGAAAAAATCCCGTTGATTGACTATTTGCCGTGTGGATTTCGGGTATTTTCACCTTCAAAATTACGCATCAGCAGCGCAAACTCCAGCTCCACCTCTTCAGGAACCGGCAGCCAGACCACATGGCCGTCGCCAGGTGCGACCTCAATCGCCTCACCTTTTTTGTTTTCCAGGTGCTCCAGGCGGAAGTTCATGTTGCCCTGCGGCGTCATCAGCTCCAGGCTGTCGCCTTTAGTGAATTTGTTTTTTACGGCGACGGCAGCCAGCGGGCCTTTACGCTCGCCGGTGAAGTCGCCTACAAACTGCTGGCGTTCGGAAATCGAATAGCCATGCTCGTAGTTCTGGTAGTCGTCGTGAGTGTGACGACGCAGGAAACCTTCGGTATAGCCGCGATGCGCCAGACCTTCCAGCGTTTCCAGCAGGCTGGTGTCGAACGGTTTACCGGCAGCGGCATCGTCGATGGCTTTGCGATATACCTGTGCGGTACGAGCGCAGTAGTAGTAAGACTTGGTGCGGCCTTCGATTTTCAGGGAGTGTACGCCCATCTTGGTTAAACGCTCGACGTGCGCGATGGCGCGCAGATCTTTAGAGTTCATGATGTAAGTGCCGTGCTCGTCTTCGAAGGCGGTCATGTACTCACCCGGACGTTTGGCTTCTTCGATCATAAACACGCTGTCGGTAGGCGCGCCAATTCCCAGCGTTGGCTCAACGTTGGTGACCGGAATCGGCTCGTGTTTATGCACGATGTTACCGATGTCATCCTCTTTGCCTTCCTGAACGTTATATTCCCAGCGGCAGGCGTTGGTGCAGGTACCCTGGTTCGGGTCACGCTTGTTGATGTAGCCAGAGAGCAGGCAGCGGCCGGAGTAGGCCATGCACAGCGCGCCGTGAACGAAGATTTCGATCTCCATATCCGGCACCTGGGTGCGGATCTCCTCGATCTCTTCGAGGGACAGCTCGCGGGACAGAATGACGCGGGTCAGCCCCATCTGTTTCCAGAATTTCACCGTTGCCCAGTTGACGGCGTTAGCCTGCACTGAGAGGTGAATGTCCATCTCCGGGAAATTCTCCCGAACCAGCATGATTAAACCCGGGTCCGACATGATCAGCGCGTCTGGCCCCATCTCCACGACCGGCTTCAGGTCACGAATGAATGTTTTCAGCTTGGCGTTGTGCGGCGCGATGTTCACCACCACGTAGAATTTTTTGCCCAGGGCATGCGCTTCATTGATGCCGAGCTGAAGATTCTCGTGGTTGAATTCGTTGTTACGCACGCGCAGCGAGTAGCGCGGCTGGCCCGCGTAGACGGCGTCGGCGCCATAGGCGAAAGCGTAACGCATATTTTGCAGCGTTCCCGCCGGGGAAAGGAGTTCCGGTTTAAACATGTTTGTTCTCGTTCTGATGACAGGTCAGATCCGCATGCACCTGATGCAGCGGTAAGGGGAGATCCCCCACTTTAAGGGCGGGCATTGTAGCGCTGCGGGGAAGAGAGGTAAAGCTTTGCCCCTCACCCTAACCCTCTCCCCTTTGGGGCGGAGGTAACATCCCTGTAAAGCCCGCCCTCTCGGCGCATCCCTGCGCCTCGCCCCGGCCTACAGGAAACGCCTCAGCGATTTACAGCCGGACCGAGGCATCGCTGAAAGCCCTCAGTTATTCTGAGGCAACGTTATAGCTTTTGCTTTCAAATTGCTGGGGAACCCTCTCCCTTTGGGGAGACGGCAGGGTGAGGGGGGTTATTCAGGCAATCCTGCACGCATCCGCTTCCCAGCGATACCCCACGCCGTACACCGCGCGAATAAACGACTGGTCGGCGTCCAGCGCCTCCAGCTTGCGGCGCAGGTTTTTGATGTGGCTGTCGATGGTGCGGTCGGTCACCACGCGGTAATCGTCATACAGATGGTTGAGCAGCTGCTCGCGGGAAAACACTTTGCCCGGCTCGTGGGAGAGCGTTTTCAACAGGCGAAACTCTGCGGGGGTGAGATCCAAAAGTTTGCTGCGCCAGCTCGCCTGGAAACGGCTTTCGTCGACGATCAGCGGGCTTTGCGCATCGAGCACCTGCAATTCACGCTGCGGCTTACAGCGGCGGAGGATGGTTTTCACCCGAGCGACCACCTCCCGCGGGCTGTAAGGCTTGCAGATGTAATCGTCGGCGCCGATTTCGAGCCCCAGCAGACGATCGATCTCTTCGATTTTGGCCGTCACCATCACGATGGGCACATCGGAGAAACGACGAATTTCGCGGCACAGGGTTAGGCCGTCGGTACCCGGCAGCATCAGATCCAGCAGGATCAGATCCGGCGGCGTCTGGCGCACGTAGGGCAGCACCTGGTCGCCGTGGCTGATAAGCGTTGGCGCGTAACTCGCAGCGCGCAAATAGTCGATCAGCAGTTGCCCAAGTTTAGGCTCGTCTTCCACGATCAAAATACGCGGTGTGTTGTCGTCAATCGGTAACTCGGTCATGCTTCCCTCGATAAATCCCGTTCCAGAGGTAACTCTACTGTAATGCTAACCCCGCCAAAAGGCGAATGGGCGGCGCGGATGGTGCCGCCATGGGCCTCCACAATGTTAACGCAAATGGCCAGCCCAAGGCCGGAACCGCCGCTGGCGCGGTTGCGTGAACCTTCGGTGCGATAGAAGCGCTCGAACAGTTTTTCCAGCTGCGCATCCTTCACGCCAGGGGCGGAGTCCGCAAAGGTCAGGGCAAAGCGCCCGTTTTCCTGCCTGCCGGAGATATGCAGCGCGCCGCCGCCGTCGGTGTAGCGGAGGCTGTTCTCCAGCAGATTATTGAACAGCTGCATCAGGCGATCTCTGTCGCCGAACACCACCGCACTGTCCGGCAGCGAAAGGTTGATTTTCAGGTCACGGCTGGCGAAGCGCTCGCGGAATGCGCCGGTCACGACTTCAAGGATATTGATCACATCGATCGGTGCTTTCTGGTAAGCCAGGGCGCCTTCGTCGGACATGGAAAGCTGATGCAGATCGTCCACCAGTTTGGTCAGCGTACCGACTTCCGCCTGAAGCGAGGCCACCGACTCGGGGGTGAACTGCCGCACGCCGTCCTGAATCGCCTCCAGCTCGCCGCGCAGCACCGCCAGCGGGGTGCGCAGCTCGTGCGAAATGTCGGCCATAAAATCGCGGCGCATCTGCTGGTTTTTTTCCAGCGTGCTGGCGAGCTGGTTGAAGTCCTGCGCCAGCTTGCCCAGTTCATCCTGGCTGCGGGTGTCCACGCGGGTCGAGAAATCACCCGCCGCCAGCTTGTGCGTGCCTTCCACCAGGCGCTTAACCGGCGCCAGCAGGCCGCGCGCCAGCGGGAAGGTGGCGAGCGCCGCAAGCAGGGTAGAAAGCGCGACAATCAACCAGCTGGTCTGACGCTGCTGGCGGTCAAAGTTGATGTCGGTGTTGCGCGTCAGCCGCTCGACCGGGGAGGCGATAACCCAGCCCACCGTGGCGCCGTTCGAGGTAATGGCGCGCTTTGTGCCGTCCGGCGGTACCGGAGAGCGTGGGCCAACGAGCACGCGCATCTCCTGATCAATTACCCAGAACTGGGTGCGCCAGCCGTGCGGTGGCATGCCCGGTCCCGGACGGTCGTCGTCATTATCGTGCTCCAGCGAGCGCAGAATTTGAAATATAAAGCGATCGTTGTTGCGCAGAAAACGCCAGTTACCGTGCAGGCTATACTGTTCCCCCAGCGCGTCGCTTAAGCCCTGTAAACGCTGTTCGTTACCGTGCTTGATGTAGTCAATAAAGCCGCGCTCAAAGCTGACCCGCACCGCCCAGTGCATAGTAATCAGCAGGACGATACAGGTGGCGAAAATCGCCACAAAAAGCTTACCGGTGATCCCCGGACGCCAGAATTTCATGGTGCACTCCTTTTGCCGCGTCGGATCACGACGTTTTTGGTCGTGTCATTCGGCACTCTGGCAAAGATAAAAGCGGGCAGAGCGATAATTACCGCCATGCTGAGGTAAGTGTATAAAAAGACCTGATGCGCGACGGGGGTGTCGGCGCTGAGATGGTGCTGACCGTACATGCCGAGCAGCAATCCGGCGACCGTGACCCCCACGCTCATGGAGAGCTGCATGATCATCGACAGCAGACTGTTACCACTGCTTGCCAGCTCGTCCGGCAGATCTTTCAGCGTCAGGGTGTTCATCGACGAGAAGCGCATGGAGTTGATGATCCCCTGGCAGAACAGCACCAGCGGCAGGATGTAGTACCAGCCCAGCAGCGCCACGGCCATAAACAGCAGGCAGACCAACGCCAGCCCGATCGTGGCGGCCACCAGCACGCGGCGATAGCCAAAGCGGTTCACCACCTGCACCACAATACGCTTCATCCCCATGCTGCCAAGTACCATCGGGATCATCATCAGCCCGGCATGGAACGGCGAGAAGCCCATCCCAATCTGTAAAAATACCGGCGTCATAAACGGCAACATGCCGCTGCCGATGCGTCCGGCAAAGCTGCCGAACAGACCAAGACGGTAGGTGGGATTCTTGAACAGATTCAGGCTGAACAGCGCGTTAGCGTTACCTCTGGCATGCCACAGATACCAGAGAATGGCGGTGACACCCAGCGCTACCAGCAGGGCGAGCGACAGGGAGGAGATCCCCAGCCCTTTTTGCCCGTCGAGCGCGAGGGTAAGCGTCGCCATGCCAGCTGCCAGCAGGATGAAGCCAAAGAAATCAAAGCGCCGGGTCTGCATTTTATAGTTCGGCATCAGCGTCAGGGTGGCAATCGCGCCGATAATACCGACCGGCAGGTTGATCAGGAAGATCCAGTGCCAGGAGGCATACTCCACCAGAATCCCGCCCAGCGCCGGGCCAAGCAGCGGGCCGACCTGACCGGGCAGGGTGACGAAGGTCATCGCCGCCATATACTGCGCGCGCGGAACAATTTTCATCACCGTTAACCGCCCGACGGGTACCATCATCGCGCCGCCGACGCCCTGTAGCACGCGCGCCATCACCAGCTGGTCGAGGGTATTGGCCTGGGCGCAAAACAGCGACCCGGTGGTAAACAGCACAATGGCGGTGAAGAAGATGTTTCGCACGCCGACTTTATCCGCCAGCCAGCCGCTGGCAGGCAGCATCACGGCGACCGTCAGCACGTAGGCGACAATCACCATATGCATGTGCAGCGGGCTCTCCCCCAGGCTTTTCGCCATCGAGGGGAGGGCGGTGTTCACGATAGTCGTGTCCAGCGACTGCATAAAGAAGCCGAACGCGACGATCCACAATTGCCAGCGAACGTTACTGGGTAGGTCGGTCATTTACTCGGTCACCGTGGTTCTCTTTTTACGCGAAAAACGCAGCCGCAGGCGGTCAAAGAACAGATAGACGACCGGCGTCGTGTAGAGCGTCAGCAGCTGGCTCATCACCAGGCCGCCAACGATCGTGATCCCCAGCGGCTGGCGCAGTTCAGAGCCGTCACCGCCGGATATGACCAGCGGCAGCGCGCCGAACAGCGCGGCCAGGGTAGTCATCATGATCGGGCGAAAACGCAGCAGACAGGCCTGGAATATCGCCTCGTCCGGCGTCAGGTTGCCGTTGCGCTGGGCGTCCAGGGCAAAGTCGACCATCATTATCGCGTTTTTCTTCACGATGCCAATCAATAGCATGATCCCGATAAGCGCGATAAGACTGAATGGGGCACCGAACAGCTCCAGCGCCAGCAGCGCCCCCACGCCCGCAGAGGGAAGCGTGGAGAGAATGGTCAACGGGTGCACGTAGCTTTCGTACAGCACGCCCAGCACGATATAAACCGTGGCAATGGCCGCCAGAATCAAAATAACCTGCAAGTTCATGGTGTCCTGGAACACCTGCGCCGTACCGGCAAAGCTGCCGCGCACCGAGGAGGGCACCCCGAGCTGGGTCATGGCGCGATTAATGGCATCGCTGGCCTCAGACAGCGACGAGCCGGTTGGCAGGTTAAACGAGACGGTCGAGGCGGCGGAAAGCCCCTGGTGGTTCACCGACAGCGGGGCGTTCGACGGCTGCCAGCTGGCGAAGTACGACAGCGGAATCGCCTTACCGTCATCATTGATCACAAACATCTTGTCCAGCGCGCTGATGTCCTGGGTGTAGCGCGGATCCACCTCCATCACCACCTTGTACTGGTTCATCGGCTGATAGATGGTAGAGACTTCACGCTGCCCGAAGGCGTTGTTCAGCAGGCTGTTGGCCGCCTCCACGTTAATGCCCAGGCGGGCCATGGTTTCACGATCGTAGGTGAGCGCCATCTCCGCACCGTTGTTTTGGCTGTCAGAGTTCACGTCCGCCAGCTGCGGCAGCGCGGCCAGCGCTTTACGGATCTTCGGCTCCCACTCGCGCAGGGCGGCTAAGTCATCCGAGAGCAGGGTGTACTGATAGCTGGCGTTAGCCTGTCGTCCGCCGACGCGGATATCCTGAACGGCCATCAAAAACAGATTTGCCCCCGGCTCTTTGGCAAGCTTCAGCCGCAGGCGGTCAATGATCTGCTGCGCCGTTTCGTGACGTTCACCGCGCGGCTTAAGGGTAATAAACATCATCCCGCTGTTAACGCGCGAGCCGCCGGTAAAGCCGGTGACGTTATCCACGGCCGGATCTTCCCGGATGATTTTCATAAAGTCTTGCAGTTTGCCGCGCATCGCCTGGAACGAAATGCTCTGGTCCGCCTGAATACCGCCCATCAGCACGCCGGTATCCTGCTCCGGGAAAAAGGTTTTCGGGATGGTGATATACATCCAGACGTTGAGGACGATGGTGCCGATCAGCACCAGCCCGACAATACGCGTGTGGTTCAGCACCCATTTCAGCGATTTGCCGTAGCCGGACTGCATCGCCATCAGGACGCGGCCAAAGCCTTTCCTGCGCGGCTGCGAGTGCGGTTGGCTGCGCTTTAGCATCCAGCCGCACATCATCGGCGTCAGCGTCAGCGAAATCACCAGTGAGATACCAATGGCGACGGAGAGCGTGACGGCAAATTCGCGCAGCAGTCGCCCCGGCAGGCCGCCCATCAGCAGCAGCGGCAGGAATACCGCCACCAGCGACAGGCTCATGGACAGGACCGTGAAGCCCACTTCGCGCGTCCCCTGAAGCGCCGCCTGGAGCGGCTTCATGCCCGCTTCCAGATGGCGCGAGATATTCTCCAGCACCACGATGGCGTCATCCACCACAAACCCGGTGGCAATCGTCAGCGCCATCAGCGACAGGTTGTTAAGGCTAAAGCCGCACAGGTACATGGCGGCAAAGGTGCCTATCAGCGATACTGGCACCGCCACCGCCGGGATCAGCGTTGCGCGCCCCGAGCGCAGGAACAGGAACACCACCAGGATCACCAGCGCGACGGAGATGATCAGCGTTTGCTCTACCTCCTCAAGCGAGGCGCGGATGGTGGGGGAGCGGTCCTGCGCAATCTGGAGATCGATAGCCGCCGGAATCGTTTCCTGAAGCTCCGGCAGGCGCGCGCGGATGCTGTTCACCGTCTGAATGATGTTGGCTTCCGGCAGCTTGCGGATCATCAGCAAAATCGCCGGTTTGGCGTTGGTCATCCCGGCGTTACGCACGTCCTGCACCGAATCGGTGACGCTGGCGACGTCGCTCAGGCGCACCGCCGCGCCGTTGTTGTAGTGAATAATCAACGGCTGATACTCGGCGGCGGTTTTCAGCTCATCGTTGGTCTGGATCTGCCAGCGGTGGCTGTTGTCCTCAATCGCGCCCTGCGGCTTACGCACGTTGGCGTTGCTGATGGCGGAACGCACGTCGTCCAGCGACACGCCCTGGTTAAACAGCGCCTGCGGATTCAGCCCCACGCGCACGGCGGGCAGGGAGCTGCCGCCGACGTCCACGTCGCCCACGCCGTCAATCTGGGCGATGGTTTGCGCCAGCTGGGTGGAGGCAAAATCGTACAGCTCGCCCTGGGAGTAGGTCTCTGACGTAAGCGTCAGGATCATGATCGGCGCGTCGGAGGGGTTGGCCTTGCGATAGGTTGGACGGCTCGGCATGCCGCTCGGCAGCAGGCTTTGGGCGGCGTTAATCGCGGCCTGCACGTCACGCGCCGCGCCGTTGATGTCCCGGTCGAAATTGAATTCCAGAATGATGCGCGTGCTGCCCAGCGAACTGCTGGAGGTCATCTCGTTAACCCCGGCAATTCGACCAAGCGAGCGCTCAAGCGGCGTCGCCACCGATGAGGCCATGGTTTCCGGCGAGGCACCCGGCAGCGAGGCGCTGACCATGATCACCGGGAAATCGACCTGCGGCAGCGGGGCCACCGGCAGCAGCCGGAAGCCCAGCACGCCGCACAGGGTGATAGCGACGGAGAGTAAAATCGTCGCCACCGGACGGTAAATGAAGAGGGCGAAAAACTTCACTTACGCCTCCTCTTCACGTTTCGGGAAGCGGCTTTTCGTCCACAGGGCCAGACGGTCAAACAGCAGGTAGATAACCGGCGTGGTAAACAGCGTCAGCACCTGGCTTACGAGCAGGCCGCCGACCATCCCGATGCCCAGCGGACGGCGCAGTTCGGCCCCCACGCCGGTGCTCAGCATCAGCGGCAGCGCGCCCAGCAGGGCGGCGAGGGTGGTCATCAGGATCGGGCGAAAACGCAGCAGACAGGCCTGGTAAATGGCCTCGCGCGGCGCCATACCCTGCTCGCGCTCGGCGGCCAGCGCAAAGTCGATCATCATGATGGCGTTTTTCTTCACGATGCCGATAAGCAGAATGATGCCGATGATCGCAATCACGTCCAGTTCGCTCCCCGCCAGCATCAGCGCCAGCAGTGCCCCCACGCCCGCCGTCGGCAGGGTGGAGAGAATGGTGATCGGGTGGATAAAGCTTTCATACAGCACGCCAAGCACGATATACATCGCCACCACCGCCGCGACAATCAGCCAGACGGTGCTGCCCAGCGCGGCCTGGAACGCCAGAGTACTGCCCTGGAACTGGGTCTGAATATCTGACGGGAAGCTGAGTTCGTTCTCCGCACCCAGAATGGCCTCCACCGCTTCGCCCAGGGAATAACCGTCCGGCACGTTGAACGAAATGGTGGTGGATGGGAACTGATCGAGATGGTTAATCGACAGCGGGGTGTGACGCTCTTCCACGCTGGCAATGGCGCTGAGCGGCACAATTCCGCCGTCTTTGCTGGTCAGGCGTATCGAGTCCAGCGCGGCAAGCCCGGGCGTGTTCTCGGTGTTATGTTCCAGCACCACGCGATACTGGTTCGCCTGGGTGTAAATGGTGGAGATAAGGCGCTGGCCAAAGGCGTTATACAGCGCGTTATCCACGTCGGACATGGTAATGCCCAGACGGCTGGCGGTGTCGCGGTTGACGTTCACGTACGCCGCCAGCCCTTTATCCTGCCAGTCGCTGCTGACGTCAGAAATCTGCGGCAGTGCTTTCAGCTTGTCCACCAGCTGCGGCACCCAGGTGCTGAGTGCATCAAGCGAGGTGGCCTGGAGCGTAAACTGGTACTGCGTGCGGCTCACCTGCGTATCAATGGTTAAATCCTGGATCGGTTGCAGATACAGCTCAATGCCCGGTACGCGCGCCACAGCGCTTTGCAGACGCTCAATAACCGCGTTGACGCGATCGTCACGGTCATCGAGCGGTTTAAGGTTAATTTGCAGGCGCGCGCTGTTAAGCGACGGGTTGGTGCCGTCCACGCCCACGTAGGCAGTCAGGCTTTCCACCGCCGGATCTTTCATGATGATCTCAGACACCTGCTGCTGGCGCTGCGCCATGTTGGCGAAGGAGACCGTCTGTGGCGCCTGAAGCGTGCCCTGAATAATGCCGTTGTCCTGAATCGGGAAGAAGCCTTTCGGAATGAAAACCCACAGCATGACGCTGAGCGCCAGCGTGCCGAGGGCCACGCCGAGCGTCGCCCAGGGATGGTTCAGGACTTTCGCCAGCACGCGGCCGTAGGCGGCAATAATGCGCTCGAACATCCGCTCGGAGGCGAGGGAGAAGCGGTTTTGCTTGCGCAAAGATTCGTGGCTCAGCATGCGGGCGCACATCATCGGCGTCAGCGTCAGCGACACCACGGCAGAGATCAGAATGGCGACCGCCAGCGTCACGGCAAACTCGCGAAACAGCCGCCCGACGATATCGCCCATAAACAGCAGCGGGATCAGCACCGCAATCAGCGAGAAGGTGAGCGAAATAATGGTAAAGCCGATCTCCCCCGCGCCCTTCAGCGCGGCGGCTAACGGCTTTTCACCTTTCTCGATATAGCGCGAGATGTTTTCGATTACCACGATGGCGTCGTCCACCACAAACCCGGTGGCGATGGTGAGCGCCATCAGCGTCAGGTTGTTAATCGAGAAGTCGAGAAATACCATTACCGCGAACGTCCCGACCAGCGAGAGCGGCACGGCAACGGCGGGAATAATGGTTGCCGGAACGTTGCGCAGGAACAGGTAGATGATCATCACCACCAGCGCAATCGCCAGCATCAGCTCGAACTGGGTGTCAGTCACTGACGCGCGAATATTCGTGGTGCGGTCAGAGAGCACTTTCACGCTGACCGATTTTGGCAGGCTTTCCACCAGCTGCGGCAGCATGGTGCGAATGCTGTCGGCGGTATCAATAATGTTCGCGCCCGGCTGGCGCTGAACGTTCATGACAATCGCCTGCTGCTTATTAGCCCACGCCCCGAGCCAGCTGTTTTCCGCGCCTTGTTCGACGGTTGCCACGTCGCCCAGGCGGATCGGTGCGCCGTTCTGGTAGGCAATAATCAGCTGACGGTATTCATCGGCGGACTGCATCTGGTCGTTGGCGGAGAGCGTGACCGCGCGGGTCGGGCCGTCCAGCGAGCCCTTCGCTGAGTTAACGTTGGCGCTGCTGATGGCGGTGCGAATGGTTTCGCTGGTTAACCCCAGCGCGGCAATGGCCTGGGCATTGAGCTTAACGCGCACCGCGGGGCGTTGTCCCCCTGCGAGCGTAACCAGCCCGACGCCGGTCACCTGCGAAATCTTCTGCGCCACGCGGGTTTCGACCATGTCTTCCACCTGCGTCATCGGCATGGCGGAGGAGGTGACGGCAAGCGTCATGATCGGCGGGTCTGCCGGGTTCACCTTGCTGTAAACCGGCGGGTTCGGCAGGTCAGACGGCAGCAGGTTGGTGGCGGCGTTAATGGCGGCCTGCACCTCCTGTTCCGCGACGTCCAGCGACAGGGCGAGCTGGAACTGAAGCGTGACGACCGAGGCGCCGCCCGAGCTCTGGGAGGACATCTGCTTCAGGCCAGACATCTGGCCAAACTGACGCTCCAGCGGGGCGGTGATGGCGGATGTCACCACATCCGGACTGGCGCCCGGATAGAGGGTGACAACCTGAATAGTCGGGTAGTCCACTTCCGGCAGCGCCGACACGGGCAGAAAACGGTAGCCAATGATCCCGGCCAGCAGGATCGCCACCATCAACAGGGTCGTCGCAACTGGACGTAAGATAAACAGGCGTGATGGCCCACCTGTAGAGCTCGGCGGCATCACCTGCATCAGGCTTTTGCTCCTGTATTCTGCGCTTCCACCACCTCGACCTGCGCCCCTTCGGTCAGCCGGTCAATACCGTCGGTTACGACGCGGTCGCCTGCGGACAGCCCGGCGCTGATCACCACCGTCTGACTGTCCTGGATCCCGGTTTTCACCAGGTGTTTGCTGACCTTGTTTTCGCTGTTCAGCACCCAGACAAAGTTGCCTTCACTGCCCATTTGCAGGGCCGCCGTCGGGATCACCACGGCGTTTTCTTCGGTCGCGACCAGCATTCGCGCATTGACGAACTGATTCGGGAACAGGGCATCGTCCTGATTGTTGAAGCGTGCTTTTAACTTGATGGTGCCGGTGGTGGTGTCGATCTGGTTATCCAGGCTCAACAGCGAACCTTCGCTCAGCTTCTGCTTGTTGGTGCGATCCCAGGCTTCAACTACCAGCGATTTTCCGGCCTTCTGCGCCTGTATCACCGTCGCAATGTCGCTTTCCGGCAGGGTAAAGACGAGATCGATAGGGTGCGTCTGGGTGATCACCACGATGCCCGTGGTATCGCCGCTGGAGATTTGGTTCCCGATATCAACCTGTTTCAGGCCCACGCGGCCGTCAATCGGCGCGGTGATCCGGCTCCAGTCGAGCTGGAGCTGGGCGCTGGCGACCGCGGCTTCGTCGGCCTTGATGGTGCCCTGAGATTCACTGACCAGAGATTGCTGGGTATCCAGCTCCTGGCGCGACACGAGGTTGGTTTTTACCAACTGCTGATAGCGGGCTAAATCGCGGCGGGCATTGGCGAGGGTGGCTTTGTCTTTCGCGAGTTGCCCCTGCGCCTGCGCCAGGGCCACCTTAAACTGGCTTGGATCGATTTCCGCCAGCAGATCGCCCGCTTTCACCTGTTGACCTTCCTGGAAGTGGATGGCCATCAGCTGACCGTCCACGCGGCTACGTACCGTCACGGTGTTGGCGGCAGTGATGGTTCCCAGCCCGGAGAGATAACGAGGCACCGCTTTATTCACCGCCGTTGCCGCCTGCACCGGTGCCAGCGCACCGCCGCGCATACCGTGGCGCCCGCCGCCCGTTGGGCGTTGTGAGGGGCTACTGGCGCCAGCAGGTGCCGTGGAGTTCGCGGACTGGCTGTGCCAGTACCAGGCGGCGGCCAGGACCACCACAATCAGACCAGCGGCGATTGCCCAGCGGGATTTGTTACTGCCTTTCATCGTTATACGTTCTCATCCTGAAACTCTTTCGGGGAATGATACTAGTTTAGTCAGGTAACACAGTGGAAAAATGGAGGAAATATGGAAGACTGTCAGGAATGGTCTGAGTGTGGTGCCGCGGTTTCGCCTTCGCCGGGTGGCGCTGCGCTTACCCGGCCAACGGTTGGAGGATCTTGTTGGCCGGGTAAGGCGAAGCCGCCACCCGGCACAACTCCATTAGCTAAACACCACCTGCGCCCAGCGCGCCAGCCCTGCTGTAACGGAGCCAAAGTCATCGCCGCCGGCAATCGGGATCCCCGGCAGCTGTTCCGCCAGCGCTTTCTTGATCAGCGGCGAACGGGCGCTACCGCCGGTCAGGTAAATCACGTCCGGCTTCACTTTGCCATTCTCAAGCGCCAGCTGCACCTGCTCCAGAATACGCTGAAGCGGCTGAGTCAGCGCCATTTCCAGCCCTTCCTGGGTGATAGCCGTAGCCAGATCGTCACTGATAAACGGCAGCGAAACCGCATGCTCAGGACGATCGGAAAGGGCGATTTTGCTCTCTTCGGCGGTGCGCACCACGCGGTAGCTCAGGCGCTGACGCCACACCTTATACAGCAGCGCGACCTTCTCTGCATCCTGTGCATCACGCACCAGATCGTTGAGGAAACGGCCATTCGCGGTGCTGTAAAAATCACTCTGGGCAGGGACGTCGTTGATGGCAATCGCGTTCCACCACGGCAGGATCGGCAGGGCGATGCCTTTCTCGGTTTGACCGCCCATGCCGAGCAGCGGCATCAGGCTCTTGAATGCCAGGGCAATATCCAGATCGTTACCGCCCACTCGGCAGCCGCTGTGCCCCAGCAGACTGTTTTCACGATCGCGACGGTGATGCCACTTCGGACCCATCAGCAGTAATGAGCAGTCCGTCGTTCCGCCGCCGATGTCCACTACCAGCACCCGTTGTTCTTCTGTCAGCGTGGCTTCAAAATCCAGCCCCGCTGCAACCGGCTCATACTGGAATACCACGTCACGGAAGCCAGCCCGGTGCGCTGCACGCTCAAGGATCCCCTGCGCCTGCTGGTTGGCTTCGTCGCCGCCCAGCCCCTGGAAGTTGATCGGACGGCCAATCACCGCCTGGGTGATGGCATCCGGCACCTGGGACTGCGCCTGATTACGGATGTGCAGCATCATCGCGCAGACCAGATCTTCAAACATCGCCACTTGCTGTGGCTTCAGGCCGCTGGCGCCGAGGAAGGATTTCGGCGATTTAACGAAGTAGACCTCTTCCGGATCTTCAATGTACTGCCCGAGGGAAGAGAGGCCGAACTGCACGCTGGAAGGGGTAACGTCGATATCTTCCTCGCGGTTAAAGCTGACCGCACGGCGCAGCAGCGCCTGGGTTTCCGCTGCGGTAGCAGGAACCTGATGATGGCGGAACAGCCACTCGCTCACCGCTTCACGCGTCGGCGCACAGAGCATTGACGGCAACAGCGTACTGCCGTTTTCCATTTTCAGGAGCTGCGGTTGTCCGTTTTGCATTATCGCAACCGAGCAGTTTGCGGTGCCATAGTCGAATCCAATAAACACAATAAATCCCCATGCCGGTGAGAAGGGGCGAGACTTTAGCGAAATGTCTGCCAGGCGACAACAGGAATATGAAAGCAAGGCGCAACGCGATCTTTCGGTTTATGCTGAGGTAAATACAAAAGGAGAGACAATGTACACCCTGAACTGGCAACCGCCTTACGACTGGTCGTGGATGTTTGGCTTTCTTGCCGCGCGTGCGGTCACGGGGGTTGAGACCGTTACGAAGGATTACTACGAGCGCAGTTTTGGCTATGCCGGGCACAAGGGCGTTTTCCGGGTTACGCCAGACAGCGCAACCCATACGCTTGCGGTGTCGCTTAGCCCTGGCCTGATCCCGGTGGCGGATATCTGCCTGGACCGCATCGCCCGCCTTTTTGACCTCGATTGCGACCCGCAGCACATTGCACAGACCCTCGGCGATCTCGGCGCGGCGCGGCCGGGGTTACGTTTGCCCGGCGCAATGGATGCTTACGAGCAGGGCGTGCGCGCCATTCTTGGACAACTGGTAAGCGTGGCGATGGCGGCTAAACTGGCGTCACGGGTGGTGGCGCTGTGCGGTGAACCCATCCAGGACGCGCCGGGCTACCTCTGCTTTCCTCCGCCAGAGGTACTGGCCGCGGTGGATCCGCTGGCGTTGAAAGCACTCGGGATGCCGCTCAAGCGTGCGGAGTCGTTGATTCATCTGGCGCAGTCGGTGGTGGACGGTGAATTCCCGCTGTTCCCGCCCGCGAACGTTGAGGACGGGATGAAGGCGCTACAGCAGCGCCCCGGCATCGGGCGCTGGACCGCGAATTATCTGGCCCTGCGCGGCTGGCAGGCGAAGGATGTTTTCCTGCCGGATGATTATCTGATTAAACAGCGCTTTGCCGGTATGACGCCCGCGCAGATCCGTCGCTACGCCGAGCGCTGGCAGCCGTGGCGCTCGTATGCGCTGTTACATATTTGGTACACCGACGGTTGGTCGCCGTCAGTTGATGGCGAAATAGCTGGTATTCAGCAGTAGATCGAGCGGCTGCGCTTCCCCAATGGTGTCGCCGTAGATAAAGTCAACGCCGATGCCCGACAGCGTATTCATCATGATCGACTGATGGCATGGCCCGGCAATGGTTTTTATGCCCAGACGCTGGGCATGGCCCTGAATGATGGTCACCATCATCTCGTCCATCAGATTGCCGTGGACGTTGGTCACCACGTCTGCATCCAGCAGCAGATAATCAGCGGTGTTGGCGCTGAGCTGGCTGAAGACGTTCATATCGCGTCCAACCCGCGACAGCACCACGCGACAGCCAGCCTGACGAAGCTTTTGCAGACCCTGCTGCACGTTTTCATCCGTATTGCTCAGCACATCAGCGGCAATCGCCAGATGCAGCAGCCGCGCCGGCAGCGGACCTTTGGAAATGAGGTCGAGCAGCTCATCCACCAGCGTGACGCTGGCTAAACCCGCTTCTGAGAGCGGCAGCGCGACGCCCATTCCTTTGGCCGCCACCTGTGCGGCATAGGTACGGAAGAATTCGCTGAAGATACGTCGGTCCAGGGCGTGCAGCAGCTCCGGCTCCGCCAGCCCGGCGCGGAAGGCATGCTCTTCCAGCACTTCCCCCTGGCTGGTCCACAGCCGCAAGGAAATCAGCCAGAAGCTACTGCTCTCGGGAATGCGCGGCGAGGCGACGCTGCGGGCGATCATCAGCAGATGGTTATCTTTAATCATGTGCCACTGCTCATCCAGCGACATCATGCTGCGCGTGCTGTGGATCCTCTCCTGCTGGGGTTCGTAGACGGTGACCACGCCGCGCCCGCTGTTTTTCGAGGCGTAGCAGGCGATATCGGCCTGAGACATCACTTCCGCAGCCTGATAATTGGTGTCGTCAATCAGCGTAATCCCCGCACTGGCACCAATACGGTGCAGGCGTCCTTCCCAGGAAAAATGATAGTTGTTGATGGCGTCGATCAACCGGCCCGCAATGTAGCGTGCGCTTTCGACGTTGCAGTCCGGCAGCAGCAGGCCAAACTCGTCGCCGCCCAGACGCGCCAGCACGTCGCTGGAGCGCAGCATGGTCAGCATCAGCGAAGAGAGTTCGCGCAGGAGCGCGTCGCCCGCCGCGTGGCCTGCCGTATCGTTCACCGCCTTAAAACGGTCAAGATCGATAAAGACCAGCGCGTGATGCTGATGGGTCTCCTGTACTGTCTGCAACAGACGCTTCAGATGGTTTTCAAAGCTGACGCGGTTCGCCAGGTGAGTCAGGGCGTCATGTGAGGCGCTGTAACTCAGCTGGCGCAGCATTTTGCGCGACTCGGTCACGTCCTGAATCACCAGCACCGAGCCGATGGTGTTACCTTCCAGAGTGCTGAGGGGGGTAATGTTGTAATGAATGTCGAAACTGCCGCCATTGCGGCAGTTAAGCACCACGTCCTGTTCGATATCGGTACGGGACATATCGCCGCTGTGGATGTTTTCCATTAACGGACCGTTCTCGCCAAAGGTAATGTGCAGCACCTTCAGAACGGGCTGACCCAGCGCTTCGCTTTGCGACCAGCCGCTCATCTTCTCGGCGACCGGGTTCATAAAGGTGATGTTCATGTCGATATCGGTGCACAGCACCGCTTCGCCGATGGAGTCGAGGGTGATATGCAGGCGCTCTTTTTCCTGGAACAGCGCCTCGTTCAGCTGCTTCACCTCGGTCATATCCATGTTGATCCCTAACAGCCGCTCCACTTCGCCCTGTTTGTTCAGTACCCGGTTCGCCAGCGAACGAATGTGGCGGATGCCATCCTTGACGCGAATGCGAAATTCCAGCTTGAAAGGCACCCTGGCCTGAAGGGATTCTCGCAGCACCTGTTCGGCGTGGGTGCGATCTTCAGGCACCATGGCCGCATGCCAGAGCTGCCAGGTGGGTTTAATGTGCGGGGGGATCTCGTACAGCTCAAACATCCGCTTATCCCAGCTGATCACGTCCGGCTCGAGATCCCACTCCCATATCCCGATGCCACCGGCTTCGTTCGCGAGGGTGATACGCTCCATCAGGCGCTTATTGACCCACTCGGTCTGTTTCAGGTCGTTGATATCTTCAATCTGGGCAATAAAGTAGAGCGGGGTGCCGTCGGTATGGCGCACAACGGAGACGGCCAGCAGCGCCCACACCACCGCGCCGCTGCGAGTGTAGTAGCGTTTTTCGAGGCTGTAGCTATTGATCTCCCCGTTAATCAGCTGTCCCAACTGCTCCAGGTCGGTATTTAAATCTTCTGGCCAGGTTAACTGCTGAAACGTGAGCGACTGGAGTTCAGACTGGCTGTAACCGAGAAAATTGCACAGCGCCTTGTTGGCCTGGAGCCACTGGCCCTCAATGCCCACCAGCGCCATACCAATCGCGGAATATTCCATCGCATTACGAAAACGTTCTTCGCTTTCCGTAATATGTTTACGCTCGGCCCGGAAGGCATACATCACCATCGTCATAATATTGGCGGGGAGCAGCATCATCAGGAAGGGGAGCCACGGCGCGTTGAAGGTGACGATCATGGAGGAGGGCGTCATGGAGAGCGGATTTCGCGCCATCATCAGGGACACCATCATGATGGTGAATAAAAATATCAGGAACGCTTCCATACGCGGCAGACGTACCGCGCTCCACATCAGCAGAACGATGATGCAGGTGAATGGCCACGGCAGCCAGGTGATTGCCGTCCAGCAAAGAACCAGCGTAACGACCAGGGTCACCAGCGTTTCCAGCAGCAGTTTCGGATTGCGGTGGCGCAGCAGGTAATGCGGTTTAAACAGCAGACCTAAAGGCACCAGCGCCAGCGCGCCAATGGCCTCTGAAAGTACCCAGACAAGGAAATTACGCAGCGGCTCCGCGCTCGGCACCAGAAAATGAACCAGAACGCCCCCCACCAGCGGCGGCACAAGGGCACTGCCGAGGGCAAGCCGGACCCAGTCGTTGAGGTTTTGCAGCGGATTATACCAGGGGAGCAGTTTACGCAGTAACAGCGCGCCAACCGTGGCCTCAATGATATTGATCGCCGTGTAGGTGATGTTGAGCGATTCCCATGAGAAGAGCATCCACGAGGCAAAGATATTGCCAAAAGAGCAGGCGAGGGCAATGCCGGGCCACATTTTTCCCGCGTGGCGGTAAAACGCTACCATCATTATTGAAGTCGGGAACCACAATGGCGCCAGCAGCGTACCGAAGCGAGTCAGCTCGAGGGAAAATAAGGTGAAGATGAACGTGACCAGACCCAGACAGACAAGCCGCAGTAAAGGATGTGGGGTAGTAACCAAAACCCGCTGGTATTGTTTATTCATTACCGCTCTATCCAGGGACGCCATGTTGTCAGGAGCCAGGTCCGGACGCGTGAAATTAATAATTTGGTTTATGCTAGTACAAACATTTTACAATTCATATGCCGAGTGCTCAGATTTTGACTTCATAGACTTATAAAATAGTTACTCTGCGAAGAATGGTGATGAAATGGTGAAAATCCGCGCGTAAAAATTTCGCTAAAGGCGTGAAACGGCGCTTTTCAGCCCGCCTCGCATAACCTGCGCATTCGACTGGTATCACGCCCCCGAAATCCCTATAATTGCCGCGTTTGACGCTCCGGCGTCGTCCTTCCTTACATCCAGGTTAATCAGGTCGCTAAATTTATGACTGATAAGTCTCATCAGTGCGTCATCATAGGCATCGCCGGCGCATCGGCTTCAGGTAAAAGTCTTATTGCCAGTACGCTTTATCGCGAACTACGTGAACAAGTGGGTGATGAGCATATCGGTGTTATTCCCGAAGATAGCTATTACAAAGATCAATCCCATCTTTCGATGGAAGAGCGCGTAAAAACCAACTACGACCACCCCAGTGCGATGGATCACAGCCTGCTGTTCCAGCATCTGGAAGCGCTAAAGCGCGGCGAGGCAATTGAGCTGCCCGTCTACAGCTACGTGGAACATACCCGCACCCAGGAAACGATCCGTATCGAGCCCAAGAAGGTGATTATCCTTGAAGGGATTTTGCTGCTCACCGACGCCCGTCTGCGCGAATCAATGAACTTCTCGATTTTCGTCGACACTCCTCTGGATATCTGCCTGATGCGGCGTATCAAACGCGACGTTAATGAACGTGGCCGCTCCATGGACTCGGTGATGGCGCAATATCAGAAAACCGTTCGCCCGATGTTCCTGCAATTTATTGAGCCTTCGAAACAATACGCCGATATTATCGTGCCTCGTGGCGGTAAAAACCGTATTGCCATTGATATCTTAAAAGCGAAAATCAGTCAGTTTTTTGAATAAGCCGTGTGAATTGTGTACCGTTCAGAGATAACCTGGTTTTGCCCTGACGCCGTAAGGCTTCAGGGCGCGATGCACGAAAGGAGAAAGTGCCATGCGTCTTTGTGACCGCGATATAGAAGCCTGGCTGGATGAAGGCCGCCTGTCTATCACCCCGCGTCCGCCGGTTGAGCGTATTAACGGCGTGACCGTCGATGTGCGTCTGGGGAATAAATTCCGCACCTTCAGCGGCCACACGGCACCGTTTATCGACCTCAGCGGGCCGAAAGACGAAGTCAGCGCGGCGCTGGATCGCGTCATGAGCGACGAAATCGTCATCGACGAAGGAGAGGCGTTTTATCTCCATCCCGGCGAACTGGCGCTGGCGGTGACCTTTGAATCGGTCACGCTGCCTGCGGATCTGGTCGGCTGGCTTGACGGACGCTCTTCCCTGGCGCGTCTGGGCCTGATGGTGCACGTCACCGCGCACCGTATCGATCCGGGCTGGTCGGGCCGTATCGTGCTGGAGTTCTTTAACGCCGGTAAACTGCCGCTGGCGCTTCGTCCGGGAATGATGATTGGTGCGTTGAGCTTCGAACCGCTGACCGGCCCGGCAGACCGTCCTTATAACCGCCGTCAGGACGCAAAATATCGCGACCAGCAGGGTGCGGTTGCCAGTCGTATCGATAAAGACTGATCTGTGAGTTCACTGAGGAAGCCATGAGAAGAGTTCTGACAACGCTGATGATTTTGCTGGTGGTGCTGGTGGCTGGCCTTTCAGCGTTGGTGCTGCTGGTTAACCCGAATGACTTCCGGGCCTACATGGTGCGGCAGGTGGAAGCGCGCAGCGGGTATGAACTCAAGCTGGACGGGCCCCTGCGCTGGCACGTCTGGCCGCAGCTCAGCATTCTCTCCGGACGTATGTCGCTCACCGCGCCGGGCGCCGCGCAGCCGCTGGTGACGGCGGATAACATGCGTCTTGATGTTGCGCTCATCCCGCTCTTATCCCATCAGCTCCAGGTTGAACAGGTGATGCTGAAAGGGGCGGTGATTCAGCTTACGCCGCAAACCGAAGCCGTTCGTCAGGCGGATGCGCCGGTCGCACCGCGTGAAAACACCTTGCCTGACGTCCCCTCTGATACCGGCTGGTCGTTCGATATTGGTAATCTGAAAGTTGCTGACAGCGTGCTGGTTTTCCAGCATGAGGATGACGAACAGATCACCGTACGCAATATCAATCTCAGGATGGAGCAGGACGCCAATCATCACGCCACCATGGAGTTCTCCGGGCGGATCAACCGCAATCAGCGCGATCTCAACCTGTCGATGAACGCAAACGTGAACGCTTCTGACTATCCGCACCAGCTGACGGCGGACGTTCAGCAGCTCAACTGGCAGCTGACCGGCGCGGATTTACCCGCGAAGGGGATTGCCGGCCAGGGCACGATGCAGGCGGTGTGGCATGAAGAGCGCAAACAGCTCGAACTGAACGCGCTCAACCTCCAGGCCAACGACAGTTCCCTGAAGGGGCAGGCGAGCGTCACGCTTGATGAGAAACCTAAGTGGGTGCTGGATCTGCAATTCGACAAGCTGAATCTCGAGAACTTGCTTCCGCTCCAACCGGTGAACGCGACCGATGAGGGAGCCACGCAGGTAGGGCAAAGCCAGGCCACGCAGTCGCGTCCGGTGATCTCCTCAAATCTCGATCTGCCTGACTACAACGGCCTGCGCGGATTTACCGCCGACATTCTGCTGAAAGCGAACAGCGTGCGCTGGCGTGGAATTGATTTTACCGACGTCAGCAGCCAGATGTTCAACCACAACGGCCTGCTGGTCATCTCCGAGCTCAGCGGAAAAATGGGAGCAGGGAACCTCTCGCTGCCGGGCACGCTGGATGTACGCAAAGACGTTGCCAGCGCCGCGTTCCAGCCGCGTCTGGAAAACGTTGAAATTGGCACCATCCTGAAAGCCTTTAATTACCCAATTGCCCTCACGGGGCAGCTGTCGCTGGCAGGGGATTTCTCTGGCACGAAGATTGATGCGGATGCCTTCCGTCGTAGCTGGCAGGGGCAGGCGCACGTTGAGCTGAAAGATACGCGCATGGAAGGGCTGAACTTCCAGCAGCTGGTGCAGCAGGCGGTAGAGCGCAGCAGCAGCGTGAAAGCGAATGAAAACTACGACAGCGCAACCCGTCTCGACAGCTTTACCAGTGAGCTTGCCCTCGACGACGGTCAGCTCTCGCTTGACGACATGCAGGGCACTTCGTCACTGCTGGCGCTGACCGGAACCGGCGCGCTGGATCTGGTGAAAGAGACGGCAGACACCCGCTTCAACGTCCGCGTGAAGGCTGGCTGGGAAGGCGAAGGCCAGCTTGTAGAGTTCCTGAAAGAGACGCCGATACCGCTGCGCGTTTACGGAAAATGGCAGGCGCTGAATTACAGTTTGCAGGTCGATCAGATCCTGCGTAAGCACCTTCAGGGTGAAGCGAAACGTCGGCTGAATGACTGGGCGGACCGCAATAAAGAGACTCAGTCAGGTAAGGACGTGAAAAAACTGCTCGATAAGCTGTGATGCCTGTTGTGCCGGGTGGCATGTACGGCCTGATGCCCTCACCCTGGCCCTCTCCGACGGGGAGAGGGAGCAAACACTAAAAACGGCAACGAGGTTGCCGTTTTGCTTTTTACCTACACCTCAAAATCCATCTCATCTTCACCGCGCAGCGGTATCAGCTGCACCTTCTGCACGCGATGGCTCTCAACCTGCAAGGTTTTGAGCATGTAATCCCCCACCTGGACCTCTTCCCCCGGCTGCGGAATACGTTGCAGATTTTCCATCAGCAAACCGGCGATGGTGTGGTATTCGCGCTTCTCGTCCAGCGGAAGCGGAACGAACTGCACCAGATCTTCAAGCGGCATATGGCCGTTGGCGGTCCAGCTGCCGTCGGCGTTTTTCTGAATATCGTGGCGCGCATCGATCTCATCCACCTCATTAGGCAGATTACCGGCGATGGTTTCCATCACGTCGCTGAGCGTCACCAGCCCTTCCACAGAACCAAACTCATCAACGACAAACGCGAAGTGGGTGCGCGCGTTGCGGAACTGCTCCAGCGCGGAGAGCAGCGGCAGCGCTTCCGGGAAGACCAGCGGCTGGCGCACCAGCGCGCGCAGGTTTAGCGGCTCGCCGTGAAGCTGCTGTTGCAGCAGGTCAATCACGTGTACCACGCCCAGCAGCTCTTCTTCCTCTTCACCGCCGGTCACGACCACGCGGGTGTGCTGGTTTTTATCCAGCAGGGCACGGATCTGCTCTTCCGGCGCCGTCAGGTCAATATGCTCAATGTCATGGCGGGAGGTCATGATACTGCTCACTGTGCGCTGGTTGAGGTTAAGCACGCGCTCTATCATCCGGCGTTCCTGCGGGTTGAAGATCTGCCCGTCGCTGTGGTCGGCAAGCATCGCCGCGGATTCAGCATCCAGCTCGGCATCCTCTTTTTTGCCGCTCAGCAGGCGCATCACCGTATCTGCGGTGCGCTGCCGTAATGTCTGGTTCGCGGAAAGAAAACGGCGACGGTTGAAAATGGCCAGTTGGTTGAGAAACTCAATCAGCACCGAGAAACCAATGGCGGCGTACAGATACCCTTTCGGGATATGGAAGCCAAAACCATCCGCTACCAGGCTAAAGCCAATCATCAGCAGGAAGCTCAGACAGAGGATGACGATAGTCGGGTGACTGTTCACGAAGCGCGTCAGGGCTTTACTGGCGAGCACCATCAGGGTGATGGCGATGATCACGGCGGCCATCATCACCGCCAGATGGTCAACCATCCCGACGGCCGTGATCACGGAGTCGAGAGAAAAGACGGCATCCAGCACCACTATCTGTGCGACCACCGGCCAGAATTTAGCGCCGCGTCGCTGGGTGGGGTTTTCACTGTCTTTTCCTTCCAGCCGCTCATTAAGCTCAACCGTGGCTTTGAACAGCAGGAACAATCCGCCGAAAAGCATGATCAGGTCGCGGGCGCTAAAGCTCAGACCCTGCACGCTGAATAAGGGTTTGGTCAGCGTCACCAGCCACGAGATTGAGGCCAGTAACAGCAGACGCATCACCATGGCGAGCAGAAGACCCGTCACGCGGGCGCGGTCGCGTTGTGAAGGGGGTAATTTATCGGCAAGGATGGCGATAAACACCAGGTTATCAATGCCGAGCACTAATTCGATGACGACCAGCGTCACCAGCCCGGCCCAGATTGATGGATCGGCAATCCATTCCATAGTAAATGCAATACCTTCTGTTATATGACTAATGTCACACTTCGATCATGGATAAAGCCGACGGAAATTGCAATGCCGGGGTGAGATTTCTCTTAATGCTACACTCAGGTAAACCCCGTTTGCCGGGCGGTGTAAATAAGTTAATTGCGAAGGTTTAATTACAGAAGTCGTTATTTAGGAAATATCGCAATAAATGGTCCGGCGTTCTATTTTGTCAATATAAAGAAAATCCGAAAACCTTAAAACTTTGCTCTTAATATTAATCTTAAAAACGGATATTAGGACGGTTGTCTCCTTGCCTGCTATTAGGTTAGCTGCAACAATTCTTCCAGCATCAAATGTTAAAACTCCTTGTTGCTATTTTGTTTCGGTCTTTGGTGAAGGTTATACATTATCAATCGCCCCTGTGAGGCGTTTGATATATTTCGCAAAAGGCCTTATCCAAGAGGGTGTCTAACCATAACGCATTGTTTAGTCAGTGGATTGGTAACTGAAAGCCAAGGGCGGTAGCGTGCCTGAAAGCGTGTGAATCAGCCTCAATTATTCTGTCAATAGCCAATTGATGAATAAGCTTTTTTTAGGACTGATGCCAGTTATATTGCTAAATGATTAACTGCATTCTGATTGTCACCTCGACCCGCGCTTATTTTAATTGCACAGGATAATTACTCTGCCAAAGTGATAAATAATCAATGATGAAATCCAAAATGAAATTGATGCCATTATTGGTGTCTGTGACCTTGATGAGTGGTTGCACGGTCTTTCCCGGCAGCAATATGTCGACAATGGGCAAGGATGTGATTAAACAGCAGGATGCTGATTTTGATCTCGACAAAATGGTGAATGTGTATCCATTAACCCCACGTCTGGTGGAACAATTACGCCCACGTCCAAATGTTGCTCAGCCAAATATGTCTCTGGACCAGGAAATTGCCTCTTACCAGTATCGCGTGGGTCCGGGTGATGTCATTAACGTGACCGTCTGGGATCACCCGGAGCTGACCACGCCTGCGGGCCAGTACCGCAGCTCAAGCGACACCGGTAACTGGGTACAGTCCGATGGCACCATGTTCTATCCCTACATTGGCAAAGTGCACGTCGCGGGCAAAACGCTTGCTGAGATCCGTAGTGATATTACCGGCCGCCTGGCGCAGTACATTGCTGACCCGCAGGTGGACGTTAATATCGCCGCGTTCCGATCCCAGAAAGCCTATATCTCTGGCCAGGTCAATAAATCCGGCCAGCAGGCTATTACTAACGTCCCGCTCACCGTTCTTGATGCGATCAATGCCGCAGGCGGCTTAACCGACGGCGCTGACTGGCGCAACGTGGTGCTAACCCACAACGGCAAAGAGCAGCGCATTTCGCTTCAGGCGCTGATGCAAAACGGTGACCTGACCCAGAACCGCCTCCTCTATCCGGGCGACATTTTGTACGTGCCGCGCAATGACGATCTGAAAGTGTTCGTGATGGGTGAAGTGAAGAAACAGAGCACCCTCAAGATGGACTTCAGCGGTATGACCCTGACCGAAGCGCTGGGCAATGCGGAAGGCATCGACCTGACCGCCTCCAACGCCAGCGGTATCTTCGTGATCCGTCCTATCAAAGGCGAGAACGCGAAGGGCAAGATTGCCAACATCTACCAGCTGGATATGTCCGACGCGACGTCGCTGGTCATGGCAACGTCGTTCCGTCTCCAGCCGTACGATGTGGTCTATGTCACCACCGCGCCGGTCGCCCGCTGGAACCGTCTGATCAACCAGTTGCTGCCTACCATCAGTGGCGTTCGCTACATGACGGATACGGCGAGCGACGTTCATAACTGGTAAGCCGCGATGTTTAACAAAATTCTGGTGGTGTGCGTGGGGAACATTTGCCGTTCCCCCACGGCTGAAAGGCTGTTGAAAAATTACCAGCCTGCGTTAACGGTCGACTCCGCAGGGCTGGGCGCGCTGGTCGGAAAAGGTGCCGACGAACGTGCCGCAAGCGTTGCCCTTAAGCATAACCTCTCACTCGACGGGCACGTTGCCCGTCAGGTCTCTGGCCGGATGTGCCGGGAATATGACCTGATCCTCGCGATGGAAAAACGCCACATTCACGCGCTGTGCGATATCGCACCGGAGATGCGCGGCAAGGTGATGCTGTTTGGTCACTGGGATGGTGAGCGCGAAATTCCCGATCCGTATCGCAAGAGCCGCGAGGCCTTTGAGGCGGTATACACCTTACTAGACCAGTCTGCCCGTCAGTGGGCGCAGGCACTGAAAGCTCAGCAGGGATAACAATGACAGAAAAAACAAGACCTTCTGCCGCCCCGACGTCGGGCAGTGATGAAATCGATATCGGTCGCCTGGTCGGGACCGTTATTGAAGCGAAATGGTGCGTGCTGGGTATTACCGCCATTTTTGCCGTGGCGGCGATCGTTTATACGCTGTTCGCGACGCCTATTTACAGCGCCGACGCGCTGGTGCAGATCGAACAAAATACCGGAAACTCGCTGGTTCAGGATATCGGCTCGGCGCTGGCCAACAAGCCGCCGGCATCGGAAGCCGAAATTCAGCTGATTCAGTCGCGCCTGGTACTGGGCAAAACGGTTCACGACCTGGGGCTGGATATCGCGGTCACCAAAAACACCTTCCCGGTGTTTGGCGCAGGCTGGGATCGCCTGATGGGGCGCAGTAACGATACGGTAAAAGTGACCGACTTCGTGATCCCAAAAGGGGCAGGGGACCAAACCTTTACCCTGACCGTGCTGGGACCAAAACAGTATCAGCTGACCAGCGACGCGGGCTTCAGCGCGCGCGGCGAGGTGGGGCAGATGCTGACCAAAGAGGGCGTCAGCATCAAGGTCAGCGCAATTCAGGCGCATGAGGGCGGGGAGTTTACGGTCACCAAATTCTCGACGCTCGGGATGATCAACAACCTGCAAAACAACCTGACCGTCACCGAAAACGGCAAGGACACCGGCGTTCTGAGCATGACCTTCACCGGTGAAGACAAGGATCAAATTCGCGACATCCTCAATAGCATCACCCGCAACTATCTGGAGCAGAACGTTGAGCGCAAGTCAGCGGAAGCCGCAAAAAGCCTGGCGTTTCTCAGTAAACAGCTGCCGGAGGTGCGCGCCCGTCTGGATGACGCTGAGAACAAGCTGAACGCGTACCGTCAGGACAAGGATTCCGTCGATCTGCCGCTGGAGGCGAAATCGGTTCTCGACTCCATGGTGAATATTGATGCGCAGCTGAACGAGCTGACCTTCAAAGAGGCGGAGATTTCCAAGCTCTATACCAAACGTCACCCGGCGTACCGCACGCTGCTGGAGAAACGTCGTACCCTGGAAGAAGAGAAGGCGAAGCTGAATGACCGCGTGACCGCGATGCCGAAGACGCAGCAGGAAATTGTACGCCTGACGCGTGATGTGGAATCCGGCCAGCAGGTTTACATGCAGCTGCTGAACAAACAGCAGGAGCTGAAAATCACCGAAGCCAGCACCGTCGGCGACGTGCGTATCGTTGACCCGGCGATTACCCAGCCGGGCGTGCTGAAGCCGAAGAAGGCGCTGATTATCCTCGGCAGTATTATTCTCGGCCTGATGCTTTCCATCGTCGGCGTGCTGCTGCGCTCGCTGTTCAACCGCGGTATCGAAAGCCCGCAGGTGCTGGAAGAGAACGGGATCAGCGTGTACGCCAGCATCCCGCTCTCCGAGTGGCAGAAGTCCCGTGACAGCGTCAAAACCGTTAAGGGCGTCAAGCGTTACAAACAGAGCCAGCTGCTGGCCGTGGGTAACCCGACTGACCTGGCGATTGAAGCGGTGCGCAGCCTGCGTACCAGCCTCCACTTCGCCATGATGCAGGCCAAAAACAACGTCCTGATGATGACCGGCGTTAGCCCATCAATCGGTAAAACCTTCGTCTGCGCCAACCTGGCGGCGGTGGTGAGCCAGACCAACAAGCGCGTGCTGTTGATCGACTGCGATATGCGTAAGGGCTACACCCACGAGCTGCTGGGGACCAACAACGTTAACGGACTGTCGGAAATCCTGCTCGGTAAAGGGGAAATCAGCGAGAGCGCCAAGCCGACGTCGATTCCGAAATTTGACCTGATCCCGCGTGGACAGGTGCCGCCGAACCCGTCTGAACTGCTGATGAGCGAGCGCTTCACGCATCTGATTGAGTGGGCGAGCAAAAACTATGACCTGGTGCTGATCGATACCCCACCAATTCTGGCGGTCACCGACGCTGCCGTGGTAGGGCGTCATGCGGGCACCACGCTGATGGTCGCACGCTATGCGGTGAACACCCTTAAGGAAGTGGAAACCAGCCTGAGCCGCTTTGAGCAGAACGGTATTGAGGTGAAGGGGGTCATTCTGAACTCCATCTTCCGCCGCGCGACCGGGTATCAGGATTACGGCTACTACGAGTACGAATACAAGTCTGACAGTAAATAACAAAATGCACCCCACACCCCTCACCCTAACCCTCTCCCCAAAGGGGAGAGGGGACTGTTCGGTGCTGGATTTGGGGGACGAACGTAATGATAACCACTGGATGCCTTTCACCCTCTCCCCTATGGGGAGAGGGCCGGGGTGAGGGGAAAATATGACCACACAACGCCCTTTGATTTCTATCTATATGCCGACATGGAATCGTCAGCAGCTGGCGATCCGCGCGATTAAATCGGTCCTGCGTCAGGATTACGATAACTGGGAACTGATTATCGTGGATGACTGTTCCTCCTCTTACGAACAACTGCAAAAGTTTGTAGAAGACCTGAACGACCCACGCGTGATGTACACGCACAACGCTATCAACTCCGGGGCGTGTGCGGTGCGCAACCAGGCGATTATGCAGGCGAAAGGGCAGTATCTGACCGGTATCGACGACGATGACGAATGGACGCCAAACCGTCTGTCGATCTTCCTGTCGCACAAAGCGCAGCTGGTGACCCACGCGTTTCTGTATGCCAATGACTATGTCTGCCAGGGCGAGGTCTATTCGCAGCCGGCCAGCCTGCCGCTGTATCCGAAATCACCGTATTCCCGCCGCCTGTTCTACAAGCGCAACATTATCGGCAATCAGGTGTTTACCTGGGCATGGCGCTTTAAGGAGTGCCTGTTCGATACCGAGCTGAAGGCCGCGCAGGATTACGACATTTTCCTGCGGATGGTGGTGGAGTACGGCGAGCCGTGGAAGGTGGAAGAGGCCACGCAGATCCTGCACATCAATCACGGGGAGATGCAAATCACCTCGTCGCCGAAGAAATTCTCGGGCTACTTCCATTTTTACCGCAAGCACAAGGACAAGTTTGACCGTGCCAGCCGAAAGTATCAGCTCTTCACCCTGTATCAGATCCGTAACAAGCGCATGAACTGGCGCACGTTGCTGACGTTGCTGTCGGTACGTAACGGCAAGCGTCTGGCTGACGGGCTTCGGGGGAAATAATGTTTCTGGAAGATTGTCGCGCTAACAGCTGGAGCCTGCGCCCGTGCTGCATGGTTCTGGCCTACCGTATTGCGCACTTTTGCTCGGTGTGGCGCAAAAAAAATGTGCTGAACAATATCTGGGCCGCGCCGGTGCTGGTGCTGTACCGCATCATCACCGAATGCTTTTTTGGCTATGAAATTCAGGCCGCAGCCACCATTGGCCGCCGCTTTACCATTCATCACGGTTATGCGGTGGTCATCAACAAGTTCGTCGTCGCGGGTGATGATTTCACCATTCGCCACGGGGTGACGATCGGCAACCGCGGGCCGGACAGCCTGGCCTGCCCGGTCATCGGCAATAACGTCGAGCTGGGTGCCAACGTAGTGATGATTGGGGACATTACCGTGGGCAATAACGTGACGATTGGCGCAGGCAGCGTGGTGCTGGACAGCATTCCGGACAACGCGCTGGTGGTGGGCGAGAAAGCCCGCGTGAAGGTGATAAAATGAACATTCTGCAATTTAACGTACGCCTCGCAGAGGGCGGGGCGGCAGGCGTAGCGCTGGATCTGCACCAGCGCGCGCTGCAAAAAGGATTACAGTCGCGCTTCGTTTACGGTTACGGCAAAGGTGGCAAGAAAAGCGTCAGCCATGATAACTATCCGCAGGTGCTGAAGCAGACGCCACGTCTGACCTCCATCGCCAATATCGCGCTGTTCCGCCTGTTTAACCGCGACCTGTTCGGCAACCTGAACAATCTCTACCGCACCGTCACCCGCACTCGCGGCCCGGTTGTGCTGCACTTTCACGTGTTGCACAGCTACTGGCTGAATCTGGAAGAGGTGGTGGCGTTTTGTGGCAAGGTGAAGGCGCATAAGCCGGATACCCGATTCGTCTGGACGCTGCACGACCACTGGAGCGTGACCGGACGCTGCGCCTTTACCGACGGCTGCGAAGGCTGGAAAGATAACTGTCAGAAATGCCCTACGCTCAGCAACTACCCGCCGGTGAAGATCGATCGCGCGCATCAGCTGGTTGAGGGTAAGCGTCAGCTGTTCCGCGATATGCTCTCGCTCGGCTGCACCTTTATCTCCCCAAGCCAGCACGTGGCGGATGCTTTTAATAGCCTGTACGGAGCAGGGCGTTGCCAGATCATCAACAACGGTATTGATGTGGCGACGGAAGCGATCCTGGCCGAACTGACGCCCGTAGCCGTTACCGCCGGTAAGCCGAAAATTGCGGTCGTCGCCCATGACCTGCGTTACGACGGCAAAACTAACCAGCAGCTGGTGCGCGACATGATGGCGCTCGGCGACAAGATTGAGCTGCATACCTTTGGCAAATTCTCCCCGTTTGAAGGCGCTAACGTGGTGAACCACGGGTTTGAAACCGACAAACGCAAACTGATGAGCGCGCTGAACGGTATGGACGCGCTGGTGTTCAGCTCCCGCGTGGACAACTACCCGCTGATCCTGTGCGAAGCGCTTTCCATCGGCGTGCCGGTGATTGCCACCCACAGCGACGCCGCGCGGGAAGTGCTGGAGAAATCCGGCGGTAAAACCTTCAGTGAAAACGAGGTGCTGCCGCTGGTGCAGTTGTCGAAGGCCGATATCGCGCAGGCTGTTTTTGGCACTGACCTGGAATCGTTCCGCAACCGCAGCCGTAAAGCGTACAGTGGACAACAGATGCTGGAGGAGTATGTCTCGTTCTATCAGAATCTGTAGTTATCTGCTGCTGCCGCTGATCTACCTGCTGGTCAACGTTAAGATTGCCCAGCTCGGCGAAAGCTTCCCGATCACTATCGTCACCTTCCTGCCGGTTCTGCTGTTGCTTTACGTTGACAAGCTTAACCTCAAAAAGCTGATGATTGCGCTGGGCATCGGGTTTGGTCTTACGGCGTTTAACTACATCTTTGGTCAGTCGCTGGACGCCAGCAAATATGTCACCTCCACCATGCTGTTTGTTTATATCGTTATCATTATTGGCATGGTGTGGAGTATTCGCTTTAAAACTATTTCTCCGCACAATTATAGGAAAATCCTCAGGTTCTTTTATATTGTCGTCGGGCTGATTGTTGTGCTTGCGGCAATGGAGATGGCGCAAATTATTCTCACAGGCGGAAGCAGCCTGATGGAAATAATTTCGAAATATCTTATATACAGTAACAGCTATGTACTGAACTTCATTAAGTTTGGTGGCAAGCGTACAACCGCGCTCTATTTTGAACCGGCGTTTTTTGCTCTGGCATTAATCTCAATTTGGCTCAGCATCAAACAGTTCGGTATCAAAACCCCCAAGACCGATGCTATGATTCTTGCAGGAATCGTTCTGTCAGGGTCGTTCTCCGGGGTAATGACGTTTATTCTGTTTTACCTGCTGGAGTGGGCGTTCCAGTACCTGAACAAAGAGGCGATTAAGAAAAAACTGCCGCTGGCGATAATCTCTCTGACGGTATTTTTAGTGGGCGTGATATTTGCGTTTCCGTACATTTCTGAGCGTCTGGGTGATTTGGGAACGGAAGGGTCATCGTCCTATTATCGCATCATTGGTCCACTGGTGATGGTGGGTTATTCCTTAACCCATATAGATGGCGTAGTAAGATTCGGCTCACTTTATGAATATGTTGCATCATTCGGAATTTTTAACGGTGCGGATGTCGGTAAAACCATAGACAATGGTCTGTACCTGTTAATTATCTATTTTTCCTGGTTCGCCGTACTGTTGACACTGTGGTATCTGTTTAAAGTTTTCAAAATGATGATTAACGCGTTTGGTGATAACCAGAACTTTCGCGTGCAACTTTATCTGTTCACACCGGTGTCGTTGTTTTTTACCGGGTCAATATTTAGCCCGGAATATGCATTCTTAATTGTATGTCCGTTTATTTTGCGCAAGGCGCTGAATATTACGAGCGTATGACGAAATGAGGTGATTTATGTTTCTTAGCGTCATTACTGTCGCCTTTCGTAACTACGAAGGGGTGGTAAAAACCTGGCGCTCGCTGCGCAACCTGGCGCGCGATCCGAGCCTCACGTTTGAGTGGATCGTGGTCGATGGCGGCTCGAACGACGGCACGGCGGAGTTCCTGGAAAAACTCAACGGTGAGTTCAACTTACGTTACATCAGCGAGAAAGATAAAGGCATTTACGATGCCATGAATAAAGGCATCAACATGGCGCAGGGGCGTTACGCCATCTTCCTCAATTCCGGCGATGTGTTCCATGAAGATGTGGCGCTGTTTGCCCGTCAGCTGGCGCGCCAGAAAGAAGATGCCATGTTTATCGGTGATGCGCTGCTTGATTTCGGCGAGGGGAAAAAAGTGCTGCGCGGTGCGAAACCAGGCTGGTATATCTACCACAGCCTCCCGGCCAGCCATCAGGCTATTTTCTTCCCAATGAGCGGCCTGAAAAAACAGCCTTACGATTTGCGCTATAAAGTGTCATCAGATTATGCCCTGGCCGCCAGCCTTTACAAATCTGGCTACCCGTTCCGTCGAATTAAAGGACTGGTATCTGAATTTTCAATGGGCGGCGTGTCAACCTCAAATAATCTGGAACTGTGCCAGGATGCAAAAAACGTGCAGCGTAAAATATTACGCGTGCCAGGGTTCTGGGCGGAATTATCTTATTTCTTACGTCTGAAAACGACGGGTAAAGCGAAAGCCTTATATAACAAAGCCTGAGATATAAGGAAACGTAATGCAGGAATTAAATGGATTCTCCGTACCTAAAGGTTTTCGGGGAGGGAGCGGTATTAAAGTTCAACTGTGGTGGGCTGTACAGGCAACGTTATTTGCCTGGTCGCCGCAAATACTGTACCGCTGGCGCGCATTTTTACTGCGTCTGTTTGGCGCAAAAATAGGAAAAAACGTAGTCATTCGACCTTCGGTGAAAATTACTTATCCCTGGAAATTAACGCTTGGGGATTACGCCTGGGTTGGGGATGACGCAGTGTTATATACCCTTGGTGAGATTACGATTGGCGCAAATTCGGTGGTTTCACAGAAGTGTTATTTGTGCACCGGCAGCCACGATTTTATGAGCCCGCATTTTGATATTACCGCTTCGCCTGTTGTGATCGGTGAAAAATGCTGGCTGGCAACAGACGTCTTTGTTGCACCCGGTGTTTCTGTTGGCGATGGCACGGTAGTCGGTGCCCGCAGCAGCGTTTTTAAATCGCTTCCGGCAAATAAAATTTGCCGTGGCAACCCCGCAGTGGTGATACGCGAACGCGTTGAAACTGAAAAACTTTGATAAGTACAGAGGAATATAAACATGTCTAAAGTCGCTCTCATCACCGGCGTTACCGGGCAGGATGGTTCTTACCTGGCAGAATTGCTGCTGGAAAAAGGGTATGAAGTTCACGGTATTAAGCGTCGTGCCTCTTCATTCAACACCGAGCGTGTCGATCACATTTACCAGGATCCGCATGCGGCAAACCCGAAATTCCATCTGCACTACGGCGACCTGACCGATACCTCCAACCTGACCCGTATCCTGCAAGAAGTACAGCCGGATGAAGTGTACAACCTGGGCGCGATGAGCCACGTTGCGGTTTCCTTCGAGTCCCCGGAGTACACCGCTGACGTGGACGCCATGGGTACGCTGCGTCTGCTGGAAGCGATTCGCTTCCTGGGTCTTGAGAAGAAAACCCGCTTCTACCAGGCATCTACCTCTGAGCTGTACGGTCTGGTGCAGGAAATTCCACAGAAAGAGACCACGCCGTTCTACCCGCGTTCTCCGTACGCTGTGGCGAAACTGTACGCCTACTGGATCACCGTGAACTACCGTGAATCCTACGGCATGTACGCCTGTAACGGCATTCTGTTCAACCACGAATCTCCACGTCGCGGCGAAACCTTCGTGACCCGCAAAATCACCCGCGCGATCGCTAACATCGCTCAGGGCCTGGAGTCTTGCCTGCACCTCGGCAACATGGATTCCCTGCGTGACTGGGGCCATGCGAAAGACTACGTGAAAATGCAGTGGATGATGTTGCAGCAGGAGCAGCCAGAAGACTTCGTGATTGCGACCGGCGTGCAGTACTCCGTACGTCAGTTCGTTGAGATGGCTGCGGCACAGCTGGGCATCAAGCTGCGCTTCGAAGGCACCGGCGTGGAAGAGAAGGGTATCGTTGTTTCCGTGACCGGCCATGACGCACCGGGCGTGAAGCCAGGCGACGTGATTGTCCAGGTTGATCCGCGTTACTTCCGTCCTGCTGAAGTGGAAACCCTGCTGGGCGACCCAACCAAAGCGCACGAGAAGCTGGGCTGGAAACCAGAAACCACCCTGCAAGAAATGGTATCCGAGATGGTGGCCAAAGATCTTGAAGCAGCGAAAAAACACTCCCTGCTCAAGTCTCATGGCTACGAGGTTGCCATCGCGCTGGAGTCCTGAGAATGACAAAACAACGTATTTTTGTCGCCGGTCATCGCGGAATGGTGGGTTCCGCGATTGTTCGCCAGCTGGAACAGCGCGGTGACGTGGAGGTGATTGTTCGCACCCGCGACGAGCTGAACCTGCTTGACAGCAAAGCGGTGCAGGACTTCTTCGCCAGCGAACGTATCGACCAGGTGTATCTGGCGGCGGCGAAGGTGGGCGGCATTATCGCTAACAATACCTACCCGGCGGATTTCATCTACGAGAACATGATGATTGAGAGCAACATCATTCACGCGGCGCATCTGCACAACGTGAACAAGCTGCTGTTCCTCGGCTCATCTTGTATCTACCCGAAAATGGCGAAGCAGCCGATCGCCGAGAGCGAACTGTTGCAGGGCACGCTTGAAGCCACCAACGAGCCGTATGCGATTGCCAAAATTGCCGGGATCAAGCTGTGTGAATCCTACAACCGTCAGTATAACCGCGACTATCGCTCGGTGATGCCGACCAACCTGTACGGACCGCACGACAACTTCCACCCGAGCAATTCCCACGTGATCCCGGCGCTGCTGCGTCGTTTCCACGAGGCGACTGCCGAAAACGCCCCGGACGTGGTGGTGTGGGGCAGCGGTACGCCAATGCGCGAGTTCCTTCACGTGGACGATATGGCGGCGGCCAGCATTCACGTCATGGAGCTGGATCGCGAAGTGTGGCAGGAAAACACCGAGCCGATGCTGTCGCACATTAACGTCGGGACCGGCGTGGACTGCACCATTCGCGAGCTGGCGCAGACCATCGCGCAGGTGGTGGGCTACAAAGGACGCGTGGTGTTTGACGCCACCAAACCGGACGGCACGCCGCGCAAGCTGCTGGACGTGACCCGTCTGCATCAGCTGGGCTGGTATCACGAGGTCTCACTGGAGCAGGGGCTGGCCAGCACCTACCAGTGGTTCCTGGAAAACCAGCACCGCTTCCGGGGGTAATGATGTTTTTAAGTCAGGAAGATTTTGCCACGGTAGTGCGTTCCACTCCGCTGATCTCAATTGATTTGATCGTGGAGAACGAACGCGGCGAGTTCTTGCTGGGGAAACGAACCAATCGTCCTGCACAGGGCTTCTGGTTCGTGCCCGGCGGGCGCGTGCAGAAGGATGAGACGCTTACAGATGCGTTTGAGCGTCTCACTCTGGCGGAACTGGGCCTGCAACTGCCGATGGCAGCGGGCCAATTTTACGGGGTCTGGCAGCACTTCTATGACGATAACTTTTCAGGCACCGGGTTCACCACGCACTACGTCGTGCTGGGGTTCCGCCTGAAGGTGAGTGAGGCAGACCTGCGTCTGCCTGATTCTCAGCATGACGATTACCGCTGGTTAACGCCAGAGGCGCTGCTGGCAAGCGACAACGTCCATGACAACAGTCGGGCGTACTTCCTTGCGGAACGTCAGGCCGAGGTGCCAGGTCTATGAAAATCCTCGTCTACGGAATTAACTACTCGCCGGAGCTTACCGGTATCGGGAAATACACCGGCGAGATGGTCGAGTGGATGGCGAGCCAGGGACATGACGTGCGGGTGATTACTGCCCCGCCGTATTACCCGGAGTGGAAGGTAGGCGAACGCTATTCCAGCTGGCGCTACCGCCGCGAAGAGGGCGCCGCGACCGTCTGGCGCTGCCCGCTCTACGTGCCGAAACAGCCCTCGACGCTGAAACGTTTAATTCATCTGGGCAGCTTTGCCCTGAGCAGTTTCTTCCCGCTGATGGCGCAGCGTCGCTGGAAGCCGGATCGCATCATCGGCGTGGTGCCGACCCTGTTCTGCACGCCAGGCATGCGCCTGCTGGGAAAACTCTCCGGCGCGCGCACCCTGCTGCACATTCAGGATTATGAAGTGGACGCCATGCTCGGGCTGGGTATGGCCGGGAAAGGCAAGGGCGGCAAGGTGGCGAAGCTCGCCAGCGCCTTTGAGCGCAGCGGCCTGCACAACGTGGATTACGTCTCGACCATTTCGCGCTCGATGATGAACAAGGCGCAGGAGAAGGGCGTCCCGGCGGAAAAAGTGATCTTCTTTCCGAACTGGTCCGAAGTGGCGCGCTTCCGCGATGTGACAGACCAGGATGCGCAGGCGTTACGCGCGCAGCTCGGGTTGCCTGCTGAGCAAAAAATCATTCTTTACTCAGGCAACATCGGCGAAAAACAGGGGCTGGAGAGCGTGATTGACGCCGCGCTTCAGCTGAGCGAACACCCGTGGATGTTCGTGATAGTCGGGCAGGGCGGCGGTAAAGCGCGGCTGGAAAAAATGGCCAGCGAGCGCGGACTGACCAACATCCGCTTCTTCCCGCTTCAGTCTTATGACGCGCTGCCCGCGCTGCTGAAAATGGCGGATTGCCATCTGGTGGTGCAAAAACGCGGCGCGGCGGATGCGGTGCTGCCGTCCAAGCTGACCAACATTCTGGCAGTGGGCGGAAACGCGGTGATTACGGCAGAAGCCGCAACAGAATTAGGCCAGCTGTGCAACAGCTACCCGGGCATTGCCGTTTGCGTGGAGCCTGAATCGGTTCCTGCGCTGGTGACCGGAATTGAGCAGGCACTCGCCATGCCAAAAGAGAACACGGTGGCACGTGAATATGCCGAACGCACGCTCGAGAAAGAGAACGTGCTGAGCCAATTTATTGCAGATATACGGGGATAAATCATGAGTCAAACCACTTTGTATCCGGTCGTAATGGCGGGTGGATCCGGGAGCCGGTTGTGGCCACTGTCCCGCGTGCTTTATCCAAAACAATTTCTGTGCCTGAAAGGCGACCTCACCATGCTGCAAACGACGGTTAACCGTCTGCACGGCGTGGAGTGTGAAAGCCCGGTGGTGATCTGTAACGAGCAGCACCGCTTTATCGTTGCCGAGCAGCTGCGCCAGCTGAACAAACTGACCGAAAATATCATTCTGGAGCCTGCCGGACGCAACACGGCGCCTGCTATTGCCCTTGCGGCGCTGGCGGCAAAACGCAGCAGCCCGGACTGCGACCCGCTGATGCTGGTGCTGGCGGCTGACCACGTCATCCAGCAGGAAGAGGCCTTCCGCGACGCGGTACGCGCCGCGATTCCTTACGCTGAGAACGGCAAGCTGGTGACCTTCGGCATCGTGCCGGATCTCCCGGAAACCGGCTATGGCTACATTCGCCGCGGCAGCGTTACGCCTGGTGAAGGCGACAGCGTGGCCTTTGACGTGGCGCAGTTTGTCGAAAAACCGAATCTGGAAACCGCGCAGGCGTATGTCGCCAGCGGTGAATACTACTGGAACAGCGGTATGTTCCTGTTCCGCGCCGGTCGCTACCTGGAAGAGCTGGAAAAATATCGCCCGGATATCTTAAGCGCCTGCGAAAAAGCGATGGCGGTGGTGGATCCGGATCTCGATTTTATCCGCGTGGACGAAGAAGCCTTCCTCGCCTGTCCGGAAGAGTCCATTGACTATGCGGTGATGGAACGTACGGCAGATGCGGTAGTGGTACCGATGGATGCGGGCTGGAGCGACGTCGGCTCCTGGTCGTCACTGTGGGAGATCAGCGCGCATACCCCGGAGGGTAACGTCCATCACGGGGATGTGATCAGCCACAAAACGGAAAACAGCTACGTCTACGCCGAATCTGGCCTCGTCACTACGGTAGGGGTGAAGGATCTGGTGGTCGTGCAGACCAAAGACGCGGTGCTGATTGCCGACCGTAATGCCGTGCAGGACGTTAAAAAAGTGGTGGAGAAGATCAAGGCCGATGGCCGTCACGAACACCATATTCACCGTGAAGTCTACCGCCCGTGGGGCAAATATGACTCCATCGACGCTGGCGAGCGTTATCAGGTGAAACGCATCACCGTGAAGCCGGGAGAAGGGCTGTCGGTGCAGATGCACCATCACCGCGCCGAACACTGGGTGGTGGTGGCAGGGACCGCCAAAGTGACCATCGACGGTGAAGTGAAGCTGCTCGGTGAAAACGAGTCCATTTATATTCCGCTGGGCGCCACGCACTGTCTGGAAAACCCGGGGAAAATTCCGCTCGACTTAATTGAGGTGCGTTCCGGCTCCTATCTGGAAGAGGACGACATCATCCGCTTCCAGGATCGCTACGGGCGCGTGTAGCACTCCGCATCATGCCCGGTGGCGCTGCGCTTACCGGGCCTACGAATGAAAAAAATAAATTTGGCCATTACATGGTCAGGGCCAACTGTTGCCTGAAAAAGGGGTCATCATGGAAAAATTAACCTGTTTTAAAGCCTACGATATTCGCGGCAAGCTGGGCGAAGAGCTGAACGAAGACATTGCGTGGCGCATCGGCCGCGCGTACGGCGAATATCTGAAACCACAAACTATCGTGCTGGGCGGCGACGTGCGTCTGACCAGCAAATCCCTGAAGCTGGCGCTGGCGAAAGGGCTACAGGACGCGGGCGTCGATGTGCTGGACATTGGCCTTTCCGGTACCGAAGAGATCTATTTTGCCACCTTCCACCTGGGCGTGGATGGCGGTATCGAAGTGACGGCCAGCCATAACCCGATGGACTACAACGGCATGAAGCTGGTGCGCAAGGGCGCGCGTCCTATCAGCGGCGACACCGGCCTGCGTGACGTGCAGCGTCTGGCCGAGGCCAACGACTTCCCGCCGGTGAATGAAGCCACACGCGGCAGCTATAAGCAGATTAACCTGCAAAAAGAGTACATCGACCACCTGCTGGGCTACATCAACGTGGCGAACCTCAAACCGCTGAAGCTGGTGATTAACTCCGGCAACGGCGCGGCAGGCCCGGTTGTCGATGCACTTGAAGCCCGCTTTAAGGCGATGAACGTGCCGGTGACCTTCGTCAAAGTGCACAACGCGCCTGACGGCAACTTCCCGAACGGTATTCCTAACCCGCTGCTGCCGGAGTGCCGCGACGACACCCGCAACGCGGTGATTGAGCACGGCGCCGATATGGGTATCGCCTTTGACGGCGACTTCGACCGCTGCTTCCTGTTCGACGAGAATGGGCAGTTTATCGAAGGCTACTACATCGTTGGCCTGCTGGCGGAAGCGTTCCTCGAGAAAAACCCGGGGGCGAAAATCATTCACGATCCGCGTCTTTCCTGGAACACCGTCGACGTGGTGAAGGCCGCGGGCGGCGAGCCGGTGATGTCCAAAACCGGCCACGCGTTTATCAAAGAGCGTATGCGTGAGGAAGACGCCATCTACGGCGGCGAGATGAGCGCCCACCACTATTTCCGTGATTTTGCCTACTGCGACAGCGGGATGATCCCGTGGCTGCTTGTGACCGAGCTGCTGTGCCTGAAAGGGCAGAGCCTGGGCGAACTGGTGCGCGACCGCATGGCGGCGTTCCCGGCGAGCGGTGAGATCAACAGCAAACTGGCACAGCCCGCTGAGGCCATTGCCCGCGTGGAACAGCACTTTGCCATTCATGCGCTGGAGATTGACCGTACCGACGGTATCAGCATGGCGTTCCCGCAGTGGCGCTTCAACCTGCGCTCCTCCAATACCGAGCCGGTGGTGCGCCTGAACGTGGAGTCCCGCGCCGATACCGCGCTGATGGAAGCCCGAACGAAGGACATTCTGGCGCTGTTGAATCAGTAAAAAGAAAACCTTACCCCTCACCCTAACCCTCTCCCCAAAGGGGAGAGGGAACTTGAACACCCTCTCCCCTTTGGGGAGAGGGCCGGGGTGAGGGGCGAGGGGTAAGGTTTAGAACTAAAGGAACAACGATGACAAATCTAAAAAAGCGCGAACGAGCGAGAACGAATGCATCGTTAATCTCTATGGTGCAGCGTTTTTCTGATATCACCATCATGGTCGGCGGACTGTGGGCGGTGTGTTGGGTCAGCGGGCAGTCGTTCTTATACATGCACTTGCTGATGGCGTTGATTGCGCTGGTGGTGTTTCAGATGATCGGCGGCATGACCGATTTCTATCGTTCATGGCGCGGCGTCAAAATGACCACCGAACTGATGCTGCTGCTCCAGAACTGGACCTTAAGCCTGATTTTCAGCGCAGGCCTGGTGGCGTTCAGCCATGATTTTGATAACCGTCTTGTGACCTATCTCTGCTGGTATCTGTTAACCAGCATTGGCATGGTGGTCTGCCGCTCGCTGATCCGCTTTGGCGCGGGCTGGCTGCGCAACCGCGGGTATAACCGTCGCTTCGTTGCCGTGGCGGGCGATCTGCCGGTGGGACAGGTGTTGCTCGACAGCTTCCGCAAAGAGCCGTGGTTAGGTTTTGAAGTGGTCGGGATTTATCACGACGCGAAGCCCGGCGGCGTACCGTCCGACTGGGCAGGTAACTACGAACAGCTTATTGACGATGCGAAAACCGGCAAAATTCATAACGTCTACATCGCCATGCAGATGAAAGATGAATCCCGCATCAAGAAACTGATGCGCGAGCTGGCGGATACCACCTGCTCGGTGATCCTCATCCCGGATGTCTTCACCTTCAATATTCTCCACTCCCGTATTGAAGAGGTGAACGGGGTACCGGTTGTTCCGCTGTACGACACGCCGCTGTCGGGGATTAACCGCGTGCTGAAGCGCGTGGAAGATATCGTGCTTTCGTCTCTGATCCTGCTGCTCATCTCCCCGGTGCTGTGCTGTATTGCGCTGGCGGTGAAGCTCAGCTCGCCGGGGCCGATCATCTTCCGTCAGACCCGCTACGGCATGGACGGTAAGCCGATCATGGTGTGGAAATTCCGCTCCATGAAGGTGATGGAGAACGACAAGGTGGTGACCCAGGCGACGCAGAACGATCCGCGCGTCACCCGCGTGGGCAACTTCCTGCGCCGTACCTCGCTCGATGAGCTGCCGCAGTTCATCAACGTGTTCACCGGCGGGATGTCCATCGTCGGGCCTCGTCCTCACGCCGTGGCCCATAACGAGCAGTACCGTACCCTGATTGAAGGCTACATGCTGCGCCATAAGGTGAAGCCAGGCATTACCGGCTGGGCGCAGATCAACGGCTGGCGCGGCGAGACCGACACGCTGGAAAAAATGGAAAAACGTATCGAGTTCGACCTGGAGTACATCCGCGAGTGGAGCCTCTGGTTCGATATCAAGATTGTTTTTCTGACCATTTTCAAAGGTTTCGTGAACAAAGCGGCGTACTAAGATGAGCTTACGAGAAAAAACCATCAGCGGTGCGAAATGGTCAGCCATGGCCACCATCGTCATCATTGGCCTCGGCCTGGTGCAGATGACGGTGCTGGCGCGCATTATCGATAATCACCAGTTTGGTCTGCTGACCGTCTCGCTGGTGATTATCGCCCTGGCCGATACGCTGTCGGACTTTGGTATCGCCAACTCCATTATCCAGCGCAAAGAGATCAGCCATCTGGAGCTGACCACCCTCTACTGGCTGAACGTCGGGCTGGGTATCTTCGTTTTTGTGCTGGTGTTCCTGCTGAGCGATGTGATTGCCGGCGTGCTGCATAACCCGGACCTGGCGCCGCTGATGCGCACCCTGTCGTTCGCTTTCGTGGTGATCCCGCACGGGCAGCAGTTCCGCGCGCTGATGCAGAAAGAGCTGGAGTTCAACAAAATCGGCATGATTGAGACCAGCGCCGTGCTGGCGGGCTTTACCTTCACCGTGGTCAGCGCCCATTTCTGGCCGCTGGCGATGACCGCCATCCTCGGCTACCTCGTTAACTCTGCCGTGCGCACGCTGCTGTTCGGCTTTTTTGGCCGTAAGATTTATCGCCCGGGGCTGCATTTTTCGCTGGCATCTGTTTCATCCAACTTGCGCTTCGGCGCGTGGCTGACGGCAGACAGCATTATCAACTACGTGAATACTAACCTCTCCACGCTGGTACTGGCGCGCATTCTGGGCGCGAGCGTCGCGGGTGGCTACAACCTGGCGTATAACGTCGCGGTTGTCCCGCCGATGAAGCTCAACCCGATTATTACCCGCGTCCTGTTCCCGGCGTTCGCCAAAATTCAGGACGATACCGAGAAGCTGCGCGTGAACTTTTATAAGCTGCTCTCCGTGGTGGGGATCATCAACTTCCCGGTCCTGCTGGGGCTGATGGTGGTCGCCAGCAATTTCGTACCGCTGGTGTTTGGCGAGAAGTGGAACAGCATCATCCCAATCCTGCAACTGCTGTGCGTCGTGGGGCTGCTGCGCTCGGTGGGGAACCCGATTGGTTCTCTGCTGATGGCAAAGGCGCGCGTGGATATCAGCTTCAAGTTCAACGTGTTTAAAACCTTCCTGTTTATTCCGGCAATTATTGTGGGCGGGCACATGGCGGGCGCCATTGGCGTGACGCTCGGCTTCCTGCTGGTGCAAATCGTCAATACCGTGCTGAGCTACTTCGTGATGATCAAACCGGTGCTGGGCTCCAGCTACCGTCAGTACATCCTCAGCCTGTGGCTGCCGTTCTATCTCTCCTTACCGACGCTTGCGGTGAGCTACGGCCTGGGCGTGGTGCTCAACGGACATCTGCCGCTGGCGGCGCTGCTTGCGGTGCAGGTCGCGGCAGGCGCGCTGGCGTTTGGCGTGATGATTGTGCTGTCACGCAATGCGCTGGTGGTCGAGATGAAGCGCCAGTTTTGCCGTAACGAAAAAATGAAAACGCTGCTTCGCGCAGGCTAATTTTACGAGGCCATTATGAAATTACTTATTCTTGGCAACCATACCTGCGGCAACCGTGGCGACAGCGCCATCCTGCGCGGTTTACTGGATGCAATTAACACCCTTAAGCCTGAGACAGAAGTGGATGTGATGAGCCGTTATCCGGTCAGCTCATCCTGGTTACTGAACCGCCCGGTGATGGGCGACCCGCTCTACAGCCAGATGAAACAGCACAACAACGCTGCGGGCGTGATGGGGCGCGTGAAGAAAGTCCTGCGTCGCCGCTACCAGCATCAGGTGCTGCTTTCTCGCGTAACCGACACCGGCAAGCTGCGCAACATCGCCATCGCGCAGGGCTTTACCGATTTTGTGCGTCTGCTGTCCGGCTATGACGCGATTATTCAGGTGGGCGGTTCGTTCTTCGTCGACCTGTACGGCGTGCCGCAGTTTGAGCATGCGCTTTGTACATTCATGGCGAAAAAGCCGCTGTTTATGATTGGCCACAGCGTCGGGCCATTCCAGGATCCGCAGTTTAACCAGCTGGCGAACTATGTCTTCGGCCACTGCGACGCGCTGATCCTGCGTGAATCGGTCAGCCTCGACATGATGAAGCGCAGCGAAATCGACACCACCAAAGTGGAGCACGGTGTGGACACCGCCTGGCTGGTGGATCATCAGGATGACAGCTTCCAGGCCAGCTACGCGGTACAGCACTGGCTGGACGTGGCGGCAAAGCAGAAAACCGTCGCCATTACCCTGCGTGAACTTGCGCCGTTCGATAAACGCCTCGGCACGACCCAAGCGGCGTACGAGAAAGCCTTTGCCGACGTGGTGAACCGCGTGCTGGACAGCGGTTACCAGGTGCTGGCGCTCTCCACCTGTACCGGTATCGACAGCTACAACAAAGATGACCGTATGGTGGCGCTCAACCTGCGCAACCTGGTGAACGATCCGTCCCGCTATCACGTGGTGATGGACGAGCTAAACGACCTGGAGATGGGCAAGCTGCTCTCTGCCTGCGACCTGACCGTGGGCACGCGTCTGCACTCGGCTATTATCTCGATGAACTTCGGCACGCCAGCCATCGCCATCAACTACGAACACAAGTCCGCGGGCATTATGCAGCAGCTCGGTATGCCTGAAATGGCCGTCGATATTCGTCATCTGCTGGACGGATCGCTGGGTGCGATGGTGGGCGACACGCTCGGCCAGTTGCATGCGATCAACGAACGTCTGGCGGTGGCGGTAAAAGCCGAACGCGAAAAAGGTATTGGCATGGTGAAATCCGTACTCGACCGCGTCCGGGAGGGGAAATGAAGGTTGGTTTCTTCTTACTGAAATTTCCGCTGTCGTCTGAAACTTTTGTGCTGAACCAAATCACCGCGTTTATCGATATGGGGTATGACGTGGAGATTATCGCCCTGCAAAAGGGCGATACGCAAAACACCCATGCGGCGTATACCCGGTATGGGCTGGAGGCAAAAACCCGCTGGTTGCAGGATGAACCCGCCGGACGGATGAACAAATTGCGCCATCGCGCCGGACAGACGCTGCGCGGCCTGCATCGCGCCTCGACGTGGCGGGCGCTGAATATGTCGCGCTATGGGGCGGAGGCCCGCAACCTGATCTTATCCGCCATTTGCGGGCAAACGGCCCAGCCGTACCGGGCCGATGTCTTTATCGCCCACTTTGGCCCGGCGGGCGTAACGGCGGCAAAACTGCGTGAGCTGGGGGTGATTGACGGCAAAATCGCAACCATTTTCCACGGTATCGACATCTCCAGCCGGGAAGTGCTGAACCACTACACACCGGAATATCAGCAGCTGTTTCGCCGTGGCGACATGATGCTACCGATAAGCAACCTGTGGGCCGGGCGCCTGAAAACCATGGGGTGCCCGAGCGAGAAAATCACCGTTTCACGCATGGGCGTGGATATGGAACGTTTCACTCAGCGACCGGTTAAGGTGCCGGGCAAGCCGCTGCAAATTATCTCTGTTGCCCGCCTGACCGAAAAGAAAGGGCTGCACGTAGCCATCGAAGCCTGTCGCCAGCTGAAGGCGCGTGGTGTGGACTTCCACTACCGCATCCTGGGTATCGGGCCGTGGGAGCGTCGCCTGCGCACGCTGATTGAACAGTATCAGCTGGAAGACGTGGTCGAGATGCCGGGCTTCAAGCCGAGCCACGAAGTGAAAGCCATGCTTGATGACGCGGATGTGTTCCTGCTGCCTTCCGTAACCGGCGCCGACGGCGATATGGAAGGCATTCCCGTGGCGCTGATGGAGGCGATGGCGGTCGGCATTCCGGTAGTCTCGACCCTGCACAGCGGGATCCCGGAGCTGATCACCTCTGAGCATTCCGGCTGGCTGGTCCCTGAAAACAATGCGCTGGCGCTGGCGGATCGTCTGGCCGCGTTCAGCAATATCGATCAGCAGACGCTGATCCCTGTGCTGCAAAATGCGCGGCAAAAAGTTGAAGCAGAATTCAATCAGCAGGTGATTAATCGCCAGTTAGCGAGCCTGCTGCAAACGCTGTAACGCTGAGGTTGTATGCTGAAAAAGATTACCCGACGCCGATTTGTCTCTTCTTTATCCGTCCTGGCTGCCATGCCGCTGCTGTCGCCCCGCGCTGCGCGGGCGGCGACCGGGAAGACGGTTTCTGTCGATCGCTACAACAATAACGACTGGATCGCCGCCTTTAAGCAGGCATTTACCGAGGGCGATACCGTTGTTGTTCCCGCCGGGTTAACCTGTGAAAACATCAATACCGGCATTTTCATTCCTGATGGCAAAACCCTGCTGATCCGCGGTGCGCTGAAGGGCAACGGCCGTGGGCGGTTTGTGCTCCAGGAAGGCTGCAAGGTCATTGGGGAAGGAGAGGGGCGCACGCATAACATTACGCTGGACGTGCGTGGCTCCGACTGTGTCATTAAAGGGCTGGCGATGAGCGGCTTCGGCCCCGTCACCCAGATCTACATTGGCGGTAAAAAGCCGAGAGTGATGCGTAACCTGCTTATCGATCGCATTGTCGTGAGCCAGGCCAACTACGCCATTCTGCGCCAGGGTTTCCATAATCAGGTGGATGGTGCGCGCATTACCAACAGCAAATTCAGTCATTTGCAGGGTGACGCGATTGAGTGGAACGTGGCGATTAACGACCGTAACATCCTGATCTCTGACCACGTGATCGATAACATCAACTGCACAAACGGCAAGATCAACTGGGGCATAGGCATTGGGCTGGCTGGCAGCACGTACGAGAATGACTATCCGGAACAGCAGACCGTTAAAAACTTCGTGGTGGCGAATATCACCGGCAGCAACTGTCGGCAGCTGGTGCATGTTGAAAACGGTAAACACTTTGTGATCCGTAATATCAAGGCCAGCAATATTACTCCCGACTTCAGTAAAAAGGCCGGAATTGATAACGCAACGGTAGCTATTTATGGTTGTGATAATTTCGTTATCGATAATATCGATATGGTGAACAGCGCCGGAATGTTAATCGGGTATGGCGTGATCAAGGGCGATTATCTGTCGATACCGCAAAACTTCAAACTTAACGATATTCTCCTGGATAACCGACAGCTTGCCTATAAGCTGCGCGGGATACAGATTTCCTCCGGCAATGCCACGTCGTTTGTTGCCATCACCAACGTCAACATGCAGCGGGCAACACTTGAGCTGCACAACAAGCCACAGCACCTTTTCTTGCGCAATATCAACGTGATGCAGGAGTCAACGACGGGGCCTGCGCTTAAGATGAACTTCGACTTGCGCAAAGACGTGCGCGGGAAGTTTATGGCCAAAAACGAGACGCTGTTGTCGCTTGCGAACATAAAAGCGGTTAATGAAAAGGGGCAGAGTTCGGTGGATATTGATCGGGTCGATCAACACGTGGTGAATACGGAACGGTTGAATTTTGCGCTGCCGCACAGGTGACGGTGGAAGCCTTAGGCGTATGCCATTCAATCTGATGTAACCCCTAAAAATTTGTTACTGAATTCAGCGGTTTTAAGGTTTATAATCCCTGAAATTACTTTGCAAGATTTGTTTAATCAACAGCGCTACCTCAGGGAAAGAAGCGATTGCCAGAGGTTCGCCAAACACACATAACGCATTGAGTGGATTATGAACGATAAGGTTTTGTTTATTGGCGCGTCTGGTTTTGTCGGCACTCGTTTAATCGAGATTTCCAAGACTGATTTTGATGTTACTAACTTCGACAAACAGCAGAGTCATTTTTATCCGGATATTACTGTCTCCGGTGATGTTCGTAATCAGGATCAACTCGATCAGGCGCTTGCTGGTTTTGAAACTGTCGTGCTGCTCGCCGCTGAGCACCGTGATGACGTTAGCCCAACATCGCTATACTATGATGTAAACGTACAGGGTACTCGTAACGTATTGTCTGCTATGGAAAAAAATAACGTTAAGAACATTATTTTTACCAGTTCTGTGGCTGTGTATGGTCTTAACAAAGTGAACCCTGACGAATCCCATCCCCATGATCCTTTCAACCATTACGGCAAAAGCAAATGGCAAGCGGAAGAAGTTCTGCGCGAGTGGTTTAATAAAGCTCCAGAGGAAAGATCCCTGACAATTGTCCGGCCTACGGTCATCTTTGGTGAGCGTAACCGTGGCAATGTGTACAACCTGCTTAAGCAAATTGCAGGGGGTAAATTCGCCATGGTAGGCGCTGGAACCAACTATAAGTCAATGGCTTATGTCGGTAACATTGTTGAATTTATCAAATTTAAGCTGACCAATGTTAAGCCGGGTTATGATGTCTACAACTATGTAGACAAACCAGACCTGAACATGAATCAGCTAGTTTCAGAAGTTGAGAAGAGTCTCAATAAAAAAATCCCTTCAGTTCATCTCCCTTACCCGCTTGGAATGTTAGGTGGGTATTGCTTTGATATTCTTAGCAAAGTTACCGGGAAAAAATATGCAATAAGCTCTGTGCGTGTGAAGAAATTCTGTGCAACTACACAGTTTGACGCGACCAAGGTACATAGCTCTGGATTTAAAGCGCCTTATACCTTATCTCAAGGTCTGGACCGTACGCTGAAGTATGAGTTCGTTCATGAGAAGAAAGATGACATCACGTTTGTATCTGAATAATGCCTCAAAGGTTGCGATTTGTCGGAAACAGAGGGCTGTGCGATTTTCGCGACAGGGTTTCCGATAATTCTGGGTCACACTTAATGCATACTCATGTTTGGTAATGTGAGTTTTAACGCGAAACGTGATTTGCATAAGACGTAGTAGACCTCTTAATCGGGCAATTTTCCTGATTAGGTCTATACTTCGTCAACCATTTTAAGGTGGAAGATAAAATGACCAATTTGAAAGCAGTTATACCGGTAGCGGGCCTGGGCATGCACATGTTGCCCGCCACAAAAGCCATTCCTAAAGAGATGCTGCCGATCGTTGACAAGCCGATGATTCAATACATCGTCGACGAGATTGTTGCTGCTGGGATTAAAGAAATCGTTCTGGTGACGCACTCTTCGAAGAATGCTGTTGAGAACCACTTCGACACCTCTTATGAACTCGAAGCGCTGCTTGAGCAGCGCGTTAAGCGTCAGCTTCTGGCAGAAGTTCAGTCTATCTGTCCTCCTGGCGTGACCATCATGAACGTGCGTCAGGCGCAGCCGCTGGGTCTGGGCCACTCCATCCTGTGCGCGCGTCCGGTGGTGGGTGATAACCCGTTCATCGTTGTTCTGCCGGATATCATTATTGATAACGCTTCTGCCGATCCGCTGCGTTATAATCTGGCGGCAATGGTCGCACGCTTCAACGAGACGGGCCGTAGCCAGGTGCTGGCGAAACGTATGAAGGGCGATCTCTCCGAGTATTCTGTTATTCAGACTAAAGAGCCACTGGAGACGGAAGGGCAGGTGAGCCGTATCGTTGAGTTTATCGAAAAACCCGATCAGCCGCAGACCCTGGACTCCGACCTGATGGCAGTCGGCCGTTATGTGCTGAATGCGGATATCTGGGCTGAGCTGGAAAAAACTGAGCCGGGTGCCTGGGACCGTATCCAACTGACCGATGCGATTGCTGAGCTGGCGAAGAAGCAGTCGGTTGATGCGATGCTGATGACCGGCGATAGCTATGACTGCGGTAAGAAAATGGGGTATATGCAGGCGTTTGTGAACTATGGATTGCGAAACATGAAAGAAGGGCAGAAATTACGTGAATTTGTCTTTAATTTGTTAAACAAAAGCAGTTAACATATCTGCTTAAGGTTCGGTGGTGAGGTCGTGCCACCGAATCTTTTTGGAAAAATGTTCGAACTACCAATACCTCCACTGCGAGGTTACTCATATCCAGTACATTGGTAACTGTTAAGCCAAGGGCGGTAGCGTCGCTTTTTTGAGCTCGATCAAAATGACTATTATTAATTTTATTTTTCCCCAACATGAAAATCTTCCTGAAATAAATCATTATATTGCTTATTTTTCTATGCAAGGTATCGTATGTTTTAAAAATTTGAAGGTAATGCCACGGACTATAGAAAAGACAGAAATGTACGTTGAATGGCATATCATGGGTACTCATTTTTACAATAGACCGCGATTTATTAATCAGGTTAACTGTAAAAGTTATTTAATCCATGAATACGCCTCCTTATCTACGGGTAAATATAAATTTATAAAATTAATAAAAGATTTAATTAAGCATAATTGCAGTCACCGCCCTGATTACCAGATATTCCTTAACGATTTTATACAATCAAAAATGGCAATAAATGGTGTGCTTGGCGAGTTAAGAGATATGGGGGTATCCGATGTTTTCATCCAGAATCGTAGCATAAATCCTGATAAATCAGTCGTGAACTATGATTTCGCCTATGTGGGTAGTATGTCAGCTGAGCGGAAACTAGAGAATTTTCTTGATTCAAAAATAATGAAAGGAAAGAGTATACTACTCATCGGCACGTCTCCAGATTATTTAATGACTAGATATGAAAATGATTTTAATATTAAATTTGCTGGGAAAGTTGAGCAATCTGAAATACCGTCTCTTCTCACCGATGTTAGAGTATGTATAAATTATGTGCCTGACGTTTACCCATATAATCGGCAGACCTCCACTAAATTAATTGAGTATCTTACGTTAGGTAAAGATGTTATAAGTAATAAATATAAATGGGTAATGGATTTTGTTATTAATAATAACTTAAATTATAAAATCATTGGTGATGAATTTATTTACATCTTCAATGATGGGAGTTACGTAGCCCCTGAGTGGACCTCTATTATATCCCATTTAAATATAACAAAAAAATTAACTAATAATGAATCTATTTAAAAATACAGCTCTTTTTAGTGCCGAAAGGTTACTACGCACAGGTCTTGGTTTTTTAGTGTCTGTTATGATTACTAAAGCATATGGTATCGAGATTTACGGTGAATATGCTTATTATTTTGCTATTGTAAATATATTTGGCGTGGCATTATCATTAGGTTTAGATGATTATTTCGTGAAATGTATTGCAGAAGGAAATAAATTACCATTTGCACTGCTTCATATAAGGATGGTTTTAAGTGGATTAGCTTTCTTCTGTTGTTGTTTGGTATTATTTTGGAAACGAGCTGGAATTGATTTCTGGATTGTTTCACTTTTATCTTGGACGTATATCTGGAATTGTTTCTATTTGTTGCTAATTATCCTTGATAAACCAAATAAATATAAAACAATACTTACTTTGATTTGTATCAGTTTGCTTTTTATTTTACTAAAATTTTTAGTATTGAATTTCGGATTCATTGTGTTTATGTGTACTACGTTGTTTGAGACGATGGTTACAACATTTATTTTATATTTATCTATTAAAGGGGTTTTTGAAGTAAAAAAAATAAATTTGCGTGTTGTTAAATCCATTATTAATTTATCGTTACCGGTCGGAATATCGTCATTATCAGTTATGTTATTTTATCGGTTTGATCAAATGATTGTTGAACATTACTTAGGTGTTAAGACATTGGGCGTATATGCTTTATCCGCAAGTATGATCCTCGCTGCAGGTTATCTTCAATCCGCATATGTTACTGGTATGTATTCAGCGATTGGTAATGCTAAGAACAATGGAAACAATATAGATATACAAAACGCACTCTTAAAAGCCTATCGCGGTGCTATTTATATCGGTCTATTTATTTATGTTGGGTATTTTATAGCTGGTCGATTTGTTATTATTTATATTTTCCCTGACTTATCCGTAAAACTGATATCTATCCTAGATGTCGGGATGCTTTCAATACTTTTTTCGGGATTGGCAGCCATTAATTCGCAATATCTCTTCTTTAATAATTATTCAAACAAACGCTTAATCAGAACACTTATTGCTCTTTCATTTAACGTCGTTTGGAATATGCTATTTATTCCTAAGTTAGGAGTTATGGCGGCTGTCTGGGGTTATTTAATTACGCAAATGATTATGGGAGTACTGTTAAATATTTTCGATAAGTTAACCAGGGAGTTATTCAAATTACAATTAAAGGCCATATTTACAGTCAGGGTAAAATAAACATGAAAAGAAATATTTCTTATATTATTAAATATATTTTTTCTCCAGTTAGTTTGTTTATATATATATTGTATAAATTCAAATTAATAAATTACAAAACCTCTACGCAATTATTAGCTTTTTTTCCAGGGGTAATTGGGTTGCTAATCAGACAGTTTTATTATGAACTATCTTTAAAATCATGTGGGAAAAATTTGAGAGTTTTTTGGGGCGCGTATATAGTGTACCCCGATGTTATAATAGGAAATAATTGTACTATAGAAGAGTTTTGTATTTTAAGTAAATGTGTCTTAGGTAATGATGTTATTCTCGCCGCGAGAGTGTCAATAATGAGTGGGGCAAAACACCATGATATAAATGATATAAAAAACACGTTTGGTGAAAGTAAGGCTGAATATCGAACTGTACAGTTAGGAAATAATTTATGGATCGGTACACATGCAGTCATTATGAATGATATAGGTAATAATACAGCAGTAGGAGCAGGCGCTATAGTTACAAACGTCATTCCTGATATGGTGGTTGCTGCTGGGGTTCCTGCACGTATTATAAAATATCGTGGGAAGTCATAATGCTTGCGACATTATCAAAATTATATATTCTATTGATATTGGTAATTTCACCTATTTTAACTTTATTTTCTCTTTTTGGATTACTTACTTTTTACCCCATTAGTTTCGTGGTTATTGGGTTTGGTTTGTTTTTGCTGCTATGCATTATGTTCACAGCATTGTATCGCGGAAATATTAGTGTATCGTTAGATGACTACCTAATTTTAGCTTCCTTTGTGTGGTTCTTTGTAATAATAATTTTACATAGCAACCTTTATTCTTATACTGAAGACGGACGCTATATATCCGCTTTGAGATATTATTCCCCTTTCTTTATTATCTCATTGTGTTGTTATTTTATATTCAAAAAAGGTTATGATTTTTTTAGAACACGTGTTGGATTATATTCTTTAATTCTCATGTATAGTGGTCTTGCTGTCATAACTATTTTATTTTTTGATTCACAATCCTTTAAGATAGATTTTTCAAAATTAATAGACCCATCATTTGTTGGTGTCTATCAAATCGTAAGCGACAGCTTAGCATTTACAGTGATATGTATGCTGTCTCTAAGCAGAACGTCGAAAACGTTAAAAATAGTTATTATCTTAATTACTTTATTCTTTTTGCTTATACTTAATGCTCGTTCGGGATTGATTGGTTTTTTATTAGCATTATGTTTTATTTTTAATGTTAAAAAGGTTGTAAGCGAAAAACCGATATTTATTATCGTTGGGTTATTGATTGCATTAATTTCACTTGTAATACTAATCCCTGATATTGAATTTATTCCCTCTTTCTTTGAAAATTATAATAGTAGAATATACAATATTTTCTCTGGGAATTTTAGCGATGACGCATCTTTTTTGGGCAGGATGAAACTGTTACTTCATTCTTTATCTATCATTGGCGAACATCCATTTTTGGGTAGTTTCGGTTCACAGGCTGAAACAGATATCGACGGATTTGGTGTACGTTGGGGTGCTTATACGCATAATATATTTGTTTACTGGGATCAATTCGGTATCATTGGTTTCGCATTTATTGTATTTGTTATATTAACAAGTTGGTATAATAATAAAAAACTCAAGAGAACTGCGGGAATTGATCTTTTCGCTTTAATCGTTTTAGTGCTATCTCAACAGCTTTTCTTGAAAAGTTTTACTTATTTTTATTTATTTGCAATGGCTGGACTTATTGAAGGCGCAAAATATGTTAGTAAGCATAATTATAACCACCAGAAACTCAAGTAGCTATATTGAAAAAACATTAGAAGCAATTGTATCCCAAACGTATAAGTCGTATGAAGTGCTTGTGATTGATGATGCAAGTGATGACCTTATTGAGTTGGAAAAAAAAATAGGAAATTACATCAACAAAATTACTATTAAGCTTATCAGACTGTGCACTAAAAGTAATGCTTCCGTTACACGAAACATAGGAATCAAAAATTCAGTAGGTGAAATTATTTGCTTTCTAGATGCAGATGATATTTGGTGTGAAAACAAACTACAAGTTGTTTCCGCTACTTTTGAAAAAGTTGGGAAAGAGCCTTTGATTGCATTTCACAAATCATTGAGGGGCACCTACAATGATATCGAAAACGGGAAAGCAAAGATAGTTCCTAAGACTGGGCCATCTAACAACAATATTATCGATTATCTATTAAATGAACATGGTGTTATACAAACATCTACCATAAGTATAAATAAAAATGCTGCAAAGATGTTAACATTTGATGAATCCCTTCCTCGTCATCAGGATGTTCAGTTTTGTTTTGACGCATATAAAAAAGAAGTTTCGTTCGTTTTTATAGATCAGATATTATCGCACTGGATTATTTTAGATCGCGCATTGAATGCACATACAAAGGGCGCAACTGTTGATTTTTGTGAAAAATGGCTAAACAAAAACAGAACCCTTTTAAGCGAAGAAAATATAATTAATTATCTTAGTAACGTTGTATTCTTGATTGCTATAAAAGAAAAAAATATTTTTCGAACTATTCCCATTAGTATATCCCTACTAGGTTGGAAAACAGTGATTGCTTGGAAAAAATTCTGCATTCTCGCCTGTGGTAAAATTTTAAATAAATAATGGCTATTAACATATAGAAAACCCTTCAACGAGTAAAATTAATGGCAAAAAAAATAGTATATATAATAACAAAAGCAGAAGTAGGCGGTGCTCAAAAATGGATTAAAGAGCAGAAGGACTTATTAAGCAACTGCTTCGATATCTATCTTATAACTTCAGCACCTGGCTGGCTATCTGAACAGTTTGAAGAGGACCATGTGTTTTATGTCAAAGATATTTTATCTTTTAAATCACTTCTCGCGTCTTACAAAATATCTAAAATTTTGAGAGAAATTGATGCGGCTGTAGTAATTAGTAATTCAGCAAGTGCAGGTATACATGGACGCCTTGCTAAACTTTATTTTAATCATCGCTCAATATACGTCTCTCATGGCTGGTCCTGTATTTACAATGGCGGTAGATATTCGAAAATCTTCTGCCTTATAGAAAAATTTTTATCCCTCTTTACTAACAACATTCTATGCGTGTCAAAGAAAGACCGTGAAAAAGCAATTGGCCAAATAGGAATTTCTGATTGCAAAATAATAACCATTACTAATGGTATCATGCCACTACAATCCAGAGTAAGCGGTAGTATCCATGACCAACTGAAATTGGTTTTTGTTGGGCGGATGATCCATCCAAAACGACCTGATCTACTTCTTAATGTCGTATCTCAGTTTAATAGTGTATCTATTGACATGATAGGTGATGGACCGCTGCTGCCAACTCTCAAAGAAAAATATAAGTCCTTTAGCAACATACATTTTCTAGGAGAGGTTAAAAATTTCGAGAATTTCTACAAGTATGATGCATTTGTTCTAACTTCTGATAGTGAAGGTTTGCCTATGTCCGCACTTGAAGCTGCCTCAGTTGGGCTACCAATGTTACTAAGTGATGTGGGCGGTTGTAGTGAACTTATTGATGAACATAATCCTAATGGTATTTTGTATCAAAATACGCCTGAATCATTAACCGCTGCTCTCAAGACCTTAATCAGGGATTATAGAATGTATGAAAATTATGCTGAAGAGAAAAAAGACCGCTACAGTTTACTTAGTAAATATGATGATTACGTTTATCTAATTAATGGCAATTAAAAGACTTATTAATTGTTTACTCTATTTTTAACTGAGGGCATATGCAAATATTAGTTACTGGTGGTGCAGGTTATATTGGTTCTCATACTGTACTCGAATTGCTGATGCGTGGTGTTGAGGTCGTTGTTATTGATAATTTTGTCAACTCTTCTCAAGTGTCACTGGAAAGGATTACAGAATTATGCGGGAAATCACCTGTGCTTTATAAAGGCGATGTCAGGGATAAAAAACTTTTACAAAGAGTTTTTACAGAGCAGAATATTAATTCAATTATTCACTTTGCAGGCTTGAAATCTGTATCAGAATCCATTCAAAAACCATTGGAGTATTATGAAAACAATATTGTTGCAACAATATCCTTGGTTGATGAAGCAATAAGATATGGAGTTAATAATTTTATTTTTAGTTCATCCGCTACAGTTTACGGCGATCCTGAAACTATACCTGTCTGCGAGTCCAATAGAATTGGTGGGACAACTAATCCATATGGCACATCGAAACTTTTCGCCGAGAAAATCTTGCAAGATTATGCTAAAAGTAATAAAAAGTTTAACGTGACTGTTTTAAGATACTTTAATCCCGTAGGCGCGCATTTCAGTGGGAGAATAGGTGAAGATCCAAATGGGATTCCAAATAATCTTGTCCCTTATGTTTCCCAAGTCGCAGTTGGAAAACATGAAATTGTTTCTATATATGGCAGTGATTATCCTACTAAAGATGGAACAGGTGTCAGAGATTATATTCATGTCACTGATCTCGCAAAAGGGCATTTAGCTGCTTTAGATTACATTGGTAAATATGGTAATTACAATGTTTATAATTTAGGGACAGGGCAAGGTCATTCTGTACTTGACGTTATTAGTACTTTTCAAAAGATATCTGGGATAGCTATTAATTATAAGTTTTCTCCGCGTAGAAGTGGTGATATCGCTGAATGCTGGTCCGATCCATCTTTAGCTCAAAAGGAACTCCACTGGCGCGCAGAACTTACTCTTGAGGATATGCTTCGTGACGCTTGGAATTGGCAAGTTGCAAACCCTGATGGCTATAAAAAATAATTGAAAATTTTTAAATAGAATAAATATTTAATTATATAATTAGCCTTTTTGTATTTAATAATGCAGTTCTGCTACCCAACAGTCTTTTGCTGAGTTAACATCTCAACCACATTTCAAGCCGCGCAACAGTCGCGGTGACCACACCTGACAGGAGTATGTAATGTCCAAGCAACAGATCGGCGTTGTCGGTATGGCAGTGATGGGGCGCAACCTGGCGCTCAACATCGAAAGCCGTGGTTATACCGTCTCCGTTTTCAACCGCTCCCGTGATAAGACCGAAGAAGTCATCGCTGAGAATCCAGGCAAGAAGCTGGTTCCTTTCTATACGGTTAAAGAGTTCGTTGAGTCTCTGGAAACACCTCGTCGTATCCTGTTAATGGTGAAAGCGGGCGCAGGTACCGATGCAGCTATCGATTCACTGAAACCGTATCTGGATAAAGGCGACATCATTATCGATGGCGGCAACACCTTCTTCCAGGACACCATTCGTCGTAACCGTGAACTGTCTGCTGAAGGCTTCAACTTCATTGGTACCGGCGTATCCGGCGGTGAAGAGGGCGCTCTGAAAGGTCCATCCATCATGCCTGGCGGTCAGAAAGAAGCGTACGAACTGGTCGCGCCTATCCTGACTAAAATCGCAGCCGTAGCTGAAGACGGAGAGCCGTGTGTAACCTATATCGGTCCTGATGGCGCTGGTCATTACGTGAAAATGGTTCACAACGGCATTGAATATGGCGACATGCAGCTGATTGCTGAAGCCTACTCTCTGCTGAAGGGTGGCCTGAACCTCTCCAACGAGGAGCTCGCAGAGACCTTTACCGAGTGGAACAAAGGCGAGCTGAACAGCTACCTGATCGACATCACCAAAGATATCTTCACCAAGAAAGATGAAGAGGGTAAATACCTGGTTGATGTGATTCTGGATGAAGCTGCGAACAAAGGTACCGGTAAATGGACCAGCCAGAGCTCTCTGGATCTGGGTGAGCCATTGTCCCTGATCACCGAATCCGTATTTGCACGTTATATCTCTTCTCTGAAAGAGCAGCGCGTTGCGGCATCTAAGGTGCTGTCTGGTCCTCAGGCTAAACCCGCTGGTGATAAAGCGGAGTTCGTTGAGAAAGTCCGTCGCGCGCTGTATCTGGGTAAAATCGTCTCTTACGCGCAGGGCTTCTCTCAGCTGCGCGCGGCATCTGACGAGAATAACTGGGATCTGAACTACGGTGAGATTGCGAAGATCTTCCGTGCCGGCTGTATCATTCGCGCTCAGTTCCTGCAAAAAATCACCGATGCCTATGCTGAAAATGCGGGTATCGCAAACCTCCTGCTGGCACCTTACTTTAAGCAAATTGCTGACGAATATCAGCAGGCGCTGCGTGATGTGGTTGCGTACGCCGTGCAGAATGGTATCCCGGTTCCGACCTTCTCCGCTGCGGTGGCGTACTATGACAGCTATCGTGCTGCCGTTCTGCCAGCGAACCTGATTCAGGCACAGCGTGACTACTTCGGTGCGCATACCTATAAGCGTACGGATAAAGAAGGTGTGTTCCACACCGAATGGCTGGATTAATATACGGTTAGCCATGCCATCAAGCCCGGTAGCGATACCGGGCTTTTTTATCTTGCCCGATCCACCTACTGTTTAATGGAATAGATTGCGTGAAAATTCTAGTTACTGGCGGTGCCGGTTTTATCGGTTCCGCGGTTATCCGACATATTATTAGCAATACTCGGGATAGCGTTGTTAACGTTGATAAATTGACCTATGCCGGTAATCTGGAATCCTTGCGTGAAGTAAGCGATAGCGAACGCTATGTTTTTGAGCATGCCGATATATGTGATAAAGAGGCAATGGCGCGTATTTTTGCCACCCATCAGCCTGATGCGGTAATGCACCTGGCTGCCGAGAGCCATGTCGACCGTTCTATTACCGGTCCCGCTGCGTTTATTGAAACCAATATTGTTGGCACGTATATCCTGTTAGAAACAAGTCGTGCTTACTGGTCTTCACTGGACGAGGCAGCAAAATCTACTTTCCGTTTCCATCACATTTCTACTGATGAGGTTTACGGCGATCTGCCTCATCCCGATGAACATTATGACTCCACCCCGTTACCGCTGTTTACTGAGAAAACAGCGTACCAGCCAAGCAGCCCTTACTCAGCGTCAAAAGCGTCCAGCGACCATTTAGTTCGAGCCTGGATACGCACCTATGGTTTACCCGGGATTGTGACAAATTGTTCGAATAATTATGGCCCATACCACTTTCCTGAAAAGCTGATCCCTCTTGTTATCCTTAATGCGCTGGATAATAAACCATTGCCGATTTACGGTAAGGGCGATCAAATCCGTGACTGGTTATACGTTGAAGACCATGCTCGTGCACTGTATACGGTTCTGACCACGGGTAAGCCGGGAGAAACCTATAATATTGGCGGTCATAACGAGAAGGAAAATATTGAAGTCGTTCAGACCATTTGTGATCTGCTCGATGAAATGTTACCGAAAGAAACATCCTATCGCGCACAAATTACCTATGTAACGGATCGTCCTGGACACGACAGACGTTATGCAATTGATGCTCATAAAATTAGCGACGAGCTCGGATGGACTCCTCTGGAAACCTTTGAAAGCGGCATCCGTAAAACGGTTGAGTGGTATTTGAATAACCAGGAGTGGGTTTCGAATGTAAAAAGCGGCGCCTATAAGAGCTGGATTGAGCAAAATTATGGGGAGCGTAAGTAAATGACGAAACGTAAAGGGATTATATTAGCTGGCGGATCGGGTACACGTCTTTATCCCGTGACTATGGCCGTAAGTAAGCAATTGTTGCCAATTTACGATAAGCCAATGATCTATTATCCGCTCTCTACGCTTATGCTGGCAGGTATACGGGATATTCTGATTATCAGCACGCCTCAGGACACTCCCCGTTTTGAACAACTGCTCGGGAACGGTAGCCAGTGGGGATTGCATATCCAGTACAAAGTGCAGCCGAGCCCGGATGGCCTTGCTCAGGCGTTTATTTTGGGTGAAGAGTTTATCGGTGAGGATAATTGTGCGCTGGTATTAGGCGATAATATTTTCTACGGACACGATCTCCCCAGACTGCTTGAAGGCGCAGCAAGCCAGCAAGAGGGGGCGACCGTATTCGCCTATCATGTCAGCGATCCGGAACGCTATGGCGTCGTTGAGTTTGATAAAGACGGTACTGCAATTGGCCTTGAGGAGAAGCCTCAGCAACCCAAGAGTAATTACGCAATAACCGGTCTTTATTTTTACGACAACGATGTGATTGAGATGGCCAAAAGTTTAACGCCGTCTGAGCGCGGTGAACTCGAAATTACCGACATCAACCGCATCTATATGCAGCAGGGACGATTATCTGTCGCGATGATGAGGCGCGGTTACGCCTGGCTGGATACCGGAACGCATCAGAGTATGATCGAGGCAAGCAATTTTATCGCCACAATTGAAGAGCGACAGGGGCTAAAAGTTTCATGTCCTGAAGAGATTGCGTTCCGACGAGGTTTTATTGATGCCGAACAACTTCGGGTACTCGCTGAACCGTTGAAAAAGACCGGGTATGGTCAGTATCTGCTGAATCTGACCAAGGGATTAGTCTGATTTGACGAAGTAAGCAGTTTTCCTCTGCTTACTGTCGAGTGCCCTTTAACGTCTTATTGTTGCTGTAAAACAGGTGCTTTGCTTATTGCAACGACAGGTCTTTTTGTTGAGCAAAAACATTTTTCAAAAATCCTGAAACCTTGACAGTGAATGAGTATTAGCGCTAAAAAACTCCTAGTTAATCATTGTGGTGGCCACTATAGGGCTATCAAAAACTCAAACGTGTAGAAGTCAAACAAATGAAAATAACTATCTCCGGAACAGGCTATGTTGGTCTCTCAAACGGTATTCTGATTGCACAAAACCATGAAGTGGTTGCGCTGGATATCGTGCAGGCAAAAGTGGACATGCTTAACCAGAAGAAGTCCCCGATCGTCGATAAAGAGATTGAAGAATACCTCGCGACCAAACCGCTGAACTTCCGCGCTACCACGGACAAAGAAGACGCTTACCGCGATGCGGATTTCGTCATCATCGCCACCCCAACCGACTACGATCCTAAAACTAACTACTTCAATACCTCAACCGTTGAAGCGGTGATCAAAGACGTTACGGCAATCAACCCGAACGCAGTGATGATTATCAAGTCGACGATTCCAGTGGGCTTCACCAAATCGATTAAAGAAGAGTTGGGTATTGATAATGTCTTCTTCTCGCCGGAATTTCTCCGCGAGGGCAGGGCGTTATACGATAACCTGCACCCATCCCGTATCGTGATTGGCGAGCGTTCCGAGCGTGCGGAGCGTTTTGCTGCACTGCTTCAGGAAGGCGCAATCAAAAAAGACATTCCGGTGCTGTTCACCGATTCCACAGAAGCTGAGGCCATTAAGCTTTTCGCCAATACCTATCTGGCGATGCGCGTGGCTTACTTCAACGAACTTGACAGCTATGCCGAGAGCTTAGGTCTGAACACCCGTCAGATCATTGAGGGCGTGTGTCTTGATCCACGTATCGGTAACCATTACAACAATCCGTCCTTCGGTTACGGTGGTTACTGCCTGCCAAAAGATACCAAGCAGCTGCTGGCAAACTATCAGGCGGTACCAAACAACCTGATTTCCGCCATTGTGGATGCCAACCGCACGCGTAAGGACTTCATCTCAGACTCCATTCTGGCGCGTCAGCCGAAAGTGGTGGGTGTATATCGTCTGATCATGAAGAGCGGTTCTGATAACTTCCGCGCTTCTTCCATTCAGGGGATCATGAAGCGTATTAAGGCGAAGGGCGTTCAGGTGATTATTTATGAACCGGCCATGCAGGAAGATGAGTTCTTCCATTCGCGTGTGATCCGCGATCTGGATGCATTCAAAAAAGAAGCGGACGTAATTATCTCCAACCGTATGGCGGAAGAGCTGGCGGACGTTAAAGATAAAGTCTATACCCGCGATTTGTTCGGCAGCGACTGATTGATATCGTGATATAAAAAAACCCGGCGCTCTGCCGGGTTTATTGTTTTAAACATTGTAGAAGTTGCGGTACCAGTCGACGAAGTTTTTTACGCCTTCTTTGACTGAGGTTTGTGGTTTAAATCCAATAACGTCATACAGCGCTTTGGTGTCCGCACTGGTCTCCAGCACATCCCCCGGCTGGATCGGCATCATATTTTTCACCGCTTCTTTGCCCAGCGCCTCTTCAAGCGCGGTAATGTAATCCATCAGTTCGACAGGTGAACTGTTACCGATGTTATACACGCGATACGGGGCAGAACTGGTTGCTGGCGAACCGGTTTCGACTGTCCAGTCGGTATCGGCCTGAGGAATGACGTCCTGTAGGCGAATAATCGCCTCCGCAATGTCATCGATATAGGTGAAGTCGCGCTTCATCTTGCCGTAGTTGTATACGTCGATGCTGTTGCCTTCAATCATGGCTTTGGTGAATTTAAACAGCGCCATGTCCGGGCGTCCCCACGGGCCATAGACGGTAAAGAAGCGCAGGCCAGTGGTCGGCAGGTTATACAGATGCGAATAGGTATGCGACATCAGCTCATTGGCTTTTTTGGTTGCGGCATACAGGGATACCGGATGGTCTACGGAATCGTCAGTAGAAAACGGCATCTTACGGTTGAGGCCGTAAACAGAACTGGATGACGCATACAGAAGATGCTGAACCTTGTTGTGGCGACAGCCTTCCAGCACGTTCAGGTGACCTACCAGGTTCGCATCTGCGTAGGCATGCGGGTTTTCCAGCGAGTAACGCACGCCCGCCTGTGCGGCAAGATGGATTACGCGGTCAAATTTCTCATTGGCGAAGAGCGCAGCCATGCCCTCGCGGTCCGCTAAGTCCAGCTTGTGGAAGGTGAAACTCTCGGATTTGAGCAGTTCGAGGCGAGCGAGCTTGAGGTTAGGGTCATAGTAATCATTCAGATTATCAATCCCAACAACTTCATGCCCTGCATCAAGCAGGCGCTTGCTGACATGAGAACCGATAAAGCCCGCCGCGCCCGTTACAAGAAATTTCATAGCTTCCCTCATTCACAGTGTTCTTGTTGATGTCCCAGGACATCAGAATCCGACTATGATAGCGCGTCGCACTTCACTTACATAACCCATCTTTCCGATATAACTCATCGGATTCTTATAGAAAAATCGCCAGCAACAGATACACTAAGTAAACAAGATTATTTTTGCCCTTTTTCATCTGTTAGGGATTGTATGACGCAAAACAACAATAACCTGGTCACACGCAACAATGACCCGGAGCAAATTGATTTACTGGATTTAGTGCTACAGCTGTGGCGTGGGAAGTGGGTAATAGGGGCATTTGTTGCTGCTTTTATCGTTCTCGCCGTTGTTTATATTACTGTAGCCAAAGAGAAATGGACGTCATCTGCTATCATAGCCCAGCCTGATGCGGCACAAATCGCCACTTACTCTAATGCGTTGAATATCCTCTACGGTGGGGCAGCTCCTTCCATGTTGGACATTCAGAATCGTGCTATTGGTCGTTTCAACTCTTCATTCTCTGCGCTAGCGCAGGCGCTGGAAAACCAGGAAGATCCCGAGAAATTGACCATTGACCCAACTGTGAAAGGGCAGGCATTACCCTTGACGGTAACTTATCAGGGCGAATCCGCTGAAGCCGCTCAAAAGCAGTTGGCTCAGTACATCCAGCAGGTTGACGAGCAGACGGCAAAAGAACTGACCCTTGACCTCAGAGATAACCTCAAGCAGCAGATTACAACCCTGAACGACTCTCTTCAGAACCAGGAAAAGGTGGCTCAAGAGCAAAAAGATCTGCGTATTAAACAGATCACTGAGTCATTTAAGAATGCGGAAGCCGCGAAGATTACTACACCCCAGATTCAGCAAACACAGGATGTGACTCAAGAAACTATGTTCCTTTTGGGGACAGCAGCGCTGAAATCAATGATTGATAACGAAGCGTCACGTCCGCTGGTCTTCTCAGGCGCTTACTACCAGACCAAACAGAACTTACTGGATATTCAGAATCTCAACGTTAACCCAGACACTATTCATGTCTATCGTTACGTTATGAAACCTAATCTGCCTATCCGTCGTGACAGCCCTAAAAAGGCCATCACCCTCATCCTTGCCGTACTACTCGGTGGGATCATCGGTTCTGCTGTCGTCCTTGGCCGTAACGCGCTGAGAAACTACAAACCAAGAGCCTGATTTACACACAAAAAAAGACCGGGTTTCCCCGGTCTTTTTTATTTATGCCGTTTCCGCAAATTCTCAATCACCTTCGTTAAATCCAGCTCCTGATCCTGGAGCAGCACCAGCAGGTGATACATCAAATCCGACGCTTCATTCGTCAGCTCCTCACGGTCATGCACGGTGGCCGCCAGCGCTGTTTCAACGCCTTCCTCACCCACCTTCTGCGCAATACGCTTGGTGCCGCTGGCGTACAGCTTCGCCGTGTACGAGCTCTCGGGATCCGCTGATTTACGCTCTGCCAGCAGCTGTTCCAGCTGATAGAGGAACAGCCACTGGTGGCTCGCCTCGCCGAAGCAGCTGCTGGTGCCTTTGTGACAGGTCGGCCCAATCGGGTTGACCAGCACCAGCAGGGTGTCATTGTCGCAGTCTGGCGTAATGCTGACCACGTTCAGGAAGTGGCCCGAGGTTTCCCCTTTCGTCCACAGTCGCTGTTTGGTGCGCGAGAAAAACGTCACCTTGCCGGTGTCGATCGTTTTTGCCAGCGCCTCCTGGTTCATGTATCCCAGCATCAGCACTTCGCCTGAAACGGCATGCTGTACAACCACCGGCAGTAATCCGTCAGTTTTTTCCCAGTCCAGCTGCGCCTGTTGTTGCTCTGTTAACATACCCTGATCTCCACGCCCTGGTCGTCCAGGTACGTTTTTAACTCACCAATATTGATAATCTGTTTGTGGAACACGGAAGCGGCCAGCGCACCGTCTACGTTCGCATCGCGGAAGGCTTCAAGGAAGTGTTCCATGGTGCCCGCGCCGCCGGAGGCAATCAGCGGAACGTGGCAGACCGCGCGCACTTTTTTCAGCTGCTCGAGGTCGTAACCGTTGCGTACGCCGTCCTGGTTCATCATGTTCAGCACGATTTCACCTGCACCGCGTTTTTGTACTTCCTGCACCCAGTCCAGCGTCTCCCATTGTGTGACGCGCGTGCGGCTTTCATCGCCGGTGTACTGGTTGACGTGATATTTGCCCGTTGCGGCATCAAACCAGGTGTCAATTCCCACGACAATGCACTGCACGCCAAAGCGGTCCGCCAGACGCGTAATCAATTCTGGATCGGCGAGCGCAGGGGAGTTAATGGAAATTTTGTCCGCACCGAAAGAGAGAATTTTCGCCGCATCGTCAGCAGATTTAATCCCCCCCGCCACGCAGAAGGGAATATCAATCACCTCTGCCACGCGCGCCACCCAGCTTTTGTCCACCACGCGGCCATCGCTGGAGGCGGTGATATCGTAAAATACCAGTTCGTCTGCGCCTTCTTCGGCATAGCGTTTTGCCAGTGGAACAATGTCGCCAATGATCTCGTGGTTGCGGAACTGCACGCCTTTTACAACCTGACCATCACGCACGTCCAGGCAGGGAATTATCCGTTTTGCCAGCATTGAATCGCCTCCTTTACCGTAAATTTGCCTTCCAGCAGCGCGCGACCCACGATCACGCCACGTACACCGGTTCCGCGCAGAGCGGCGATATCCGCCAGGTCGCCGATACCGCCAGAGGACTGAAACGCCACCTGCGGATAACGCGCGCAAACCTCTTCATACAGCGAGACGTTAGAGCCTGCGAGCGTACCATCGCGTGAAATATCCGTGCACAGGACGTGCTTCAGCCCTACGGGGAGATACATCCCGACCAGCTCTTCCAGCGTTACGCCGGAGTTTTCCTGCCAGCCGCTGACCGCGACCTGCTTGTTACCCTGTTCGTCAATGCGCACATCCAGCGCCAGCACCAGCGCATCCGCACCGAAGCGGCGGAACCAGCCCTTGACACTCTCAGGATCTTTCACAGCGGTCGAACCGACCACCACGCGCGCCACGCCCGCGTCCAGTAAGGCGGCAACATCGGCTTCCGTACGCACGCCGCCGCCCACCTGCACCGGGACGTCCACGCCAGCCACCAGTGTTTTAAGCAGCGGGATCTGGCGCTTCGCCGGATCTTTCGCGCCGGTCAGATCGACCAGATGCAACACCTCAGCGCCCTCGGCGGCGTAAGCCTGTAACCGCGGCAGCGGGTCGTTGTCGTAGTCGCGCTGCTGCCCGTAATCGCCCTGGTGGAGACGAACAACCGTACCGTCAATTAAATCTAAAGCGGGAATTATCATCACATCTCCAGGAAATTTTTCAGCAGTTGCGCACCGGCGGCACCGGAGCGTTCCGGGTGAAACTGCACGCCGTAAAAGTTATCTTTCTGCACGGCGGCGGTGAACGCCTCGCCGTAATTGCACTGGGCGATGGTGTAGGTATTCACGGGCATGGCGTAGCTGTGGACGAAATAGAAGTACGCGCCGTCTTCAATACCCTGGAACAGCCTGTTGCCCGCCTTCGGATAAACGCGGTTCCAGCCCATGTGCGGCAGTGGCAGGCCGTGGTCGGTCATTTTCGGCACGTCTTCTTCTATAATGCCCAGCAGATCGACACCGTTGCTCTCTTCGCTGCGGCGGCCAAGCAGCTGCATCCCGAGGCAAATGCCCAGCACCGGTTGAGTACAGGCTTTGATGAGATCAACCAGCTCGCGCTCGTGGATCTGATCCATCGCCGCCTGGGCGGTGCCTACGCCCGGCAGAAAGAGTTTATCCGCACGCAGCACCACGTCCGGGTCGCGGCTCACCACCGGCTCGTAGCCGTGGCGCATAATCGCCGACTGTACGGAGTTCAGATTGGCGCATCCGGTGTCCAGAATCACCACGTTCATTACAGCACTCCTTTCGACGAGGGCAGGGCGTCACCTTCCACGCGGATCGCCTGGCGCAGGGTACGGCCAAAGGCTTTGAACAGGCTCTCGACGCGGTGGTGATCGTTTTTGCCTTTGGTTTTCAGGTGCAGCGTCAGGCCCATAGTGTAAGAAAGCGAGCGGAAGAAGTGTTCCACCATCTCGGTGCTGAGATCGCCCACACGCTGGTAGGTAAAGTCGGCTTTATATTCCAGGTGCGGACGCCCGGAGATATCCATCGCGCAGCGCGCCAGACACTCGTCCATCGGCAGAACAAAGCCGAAGCGGTTGATGCCGCGCTTGTCGCCGAGCGCCAGCTTCAGGGCTTCGCCCAGCGCCAGGCCGGTATCTTCCACGGTGTGGTGATCGTCAATATACAGGTCGCCCTTAACGGTGATCTCCATACGGAAGCCGCCGTGAGTGGCGATTTGATCCAGCATGTGGTCAAAGAAACCGACGCCAGTGTGGATCTTGCTGCCGCCTTCGCGGTCGAGCCAGACCTTCACGTCGATCTGCGTCTCTTTGGTGTTGCGTTCAACGTGGGAATAGCGGTCGCGTCTGGTGAGCTGCTCGCCAATCATCGCCCAGTTTAGCGTGTCGCGGTTATAGCGCAGACCCGCAATGCCCATGTTTTCCGCCAGCGTGATATCCGTGACGCGATCGCCAATCACATAGCTGTTGGCTTTATCCAGCGCCTCTTCAGCCAGATAACGTTCAACAAGCTTCAATTTTGGCTTGCGGCAGTCGCACTCGTCGGCAGGCATATGCGGGCAGATCAGCACCTCGTCGAAGGCGATGCCCTGCGAGGTCAGCACCTGCATCATCAGGTTGTGCGGGCCGTCAAAGTCCGCCTGCGGGAAGCTGTCGGTGCCCAGACCATCCTGGTTGGTGATCATCACCAGCTTATAGCCTGCTTTCTGAAGCTTCAGCAGCACCGGGATCACATCGGGTTCAAAGGCCAGCTTGTCGAAACGATCGACCTGAAAATCGCTGGGTGGCTCCGAGATGATGGTGCCGTCACGATCGATAAAGAGATACTTCTGACTCATACTTTCTCCGCTTTCAGGGCGTCAATCACGCGCTGGCTCTCTGCACGGGTGCCGACGGTAATACGCAGGCAGCCGCTCAGGGTAGGTTGTTTATTCTGGTCTCGTAAGATAATGCCCTGATCCCACAACGATTTAAATATCGCGCTTGAGGCGGTGAAGCGCACCAGGATGTAGTTGGTTTCCGAGTCGAACACCTTCTCCACGCACGGAATCGTTTTCAGGGCATCGACAAGATACTGACGCTCTTCCAGGATCTGCGCCACACGCTCGCGCATCGCGCTGATGCCCTGCGGGGCCAGCGCCTGTGCCGCAATATCGGCAACCGGCGTTGAGAGCGGATACGGGGCGATGACTTTCAGCAGCAGGTCGATAATCGCTTTATTCGCCAGCGTAAATCCACAGCGAAGGCCGGCGAGGGCGAAGGCTTTGGAAAGGGTACGCAGCACAACGAGATGCGGATACTCTTCAAGCCAGCCTGCCAGTGTCGCCTGTGGGCAGAACTCAATGTAGGCTTCGTCGGCCACGACCAGCGCTTTGCCGCGCGTCATTTCCAGCAGAGAACGGATATCCTGCGGATTGATAATCTGCCCGGTCGGGTTGTTCGGGCTACAGACAAACACCACCTTCACGCCGTCGAGGTTATCGGCGATGCCCTGCAAATCCAGCTGCCAGTTGTCCAGCGCCTGCACGTTGCGGCAGGCCACGCCAAAGGTTTCGGCGCTGACGCTGTACATCCCATAGGTGGGCTGGCAGTACATCACCGCGTCTTTACCCGGCTCGCAGAAGGCGCGGATCAGCAGCTCAATCCCTTCATCCGCCCCACGGCTGACCAGCACCTGCTCAGGCTTCACGCCTGCATACTGCGCATAGTTCTCGATCACCGCTTTCGGCTGACACTCCGGGTAGCGGTTCAGCGTCTGCTGCGAAAGCTCAAAGGCCACCGGCGTGGGGTATTCGTTGGCATTCAGCCAGACATCGCCGTTGCCGCCAAGACGACGCGCAGACTGATAGGGCGTCAGGCGACGGACATTTTCGCGGGCTAATTCTTCGATGTTCATGCTTGCTCCTTCAGGGCGGCAACGCGCAGCGTCACGGCATTTTTGTGGGCAGTCAGACGTTCGGCGGCGGCCAGGGTTTCAATGGTCGACGCCAGCGAGGCAAACCCTTCGCGGGAGAGTTCCTGCACAGTCATGCGCTTCTGGAAATCCGCCAGCCCCAGGCTGGAGCAGGTTGAGGTATAGCCATACGTGGGCAGCACGTGGTTGGTGCCGGAGGCGTAATCCCCGGCTGATTCCGGTGACCAGTCTCCGAGGAACACTGAGCCTGCGCTGGTGATGCTGTCGACCAGATCGCGCGCGTTACGGGTCTGAATAATCAGGTGCTCAGGACCGTACTGGTTAGAGATGGCGATGCACTGGTCAAGATCGCGAGCCACAATCAGGCGGCTGGCCAATAGCGCCTGACGCGCCGTTTCCGCACGCGGCAGGTCAGCCAGCTGACGCTCAACGGCGTCGCCCACGCGTTTTGCCATGTCGGCATCTGGCGTCAGTAAAATCACCTGCGAGTCAGGGCCGTGCTCGGCCTGCGAGAGCAGGTCAGAGGCCACGAAATCCGGTGTAGCGCCGCTGTCGGCAATCACCAGCACTTCAGACGGACCGGCAGGCATATCAATCGCCGCGCCGTCCAGACGCTGGCTGACCTGACGCTTTGCTTCGGTTACGTACGCATTGCCCGGACCAAAGATTTTGTCGACCTTAGGAATGGATACTGTCCCGAACGCCAGGGCAGAAATCGCCTGCGCACCGCCCACTTTATAGATCGCCTGCACGCCGCACAGCTTCGCCGCGTACAGGATCTCATCGGCAATTGGTGGAGGAGAGCAGAGCACCACCTTCTGACAACCGGCAATACGTGCCGGGGTGGCCAGCATCAGGACGGTCGAAAACAGCGGAGCAGAGCCGCCGGGAATATAGAGGCCGACGGACGCCACCGGTCGCGTCACCTGCTGGCAGCGCACGCCGGGCAGGGTTTCCACATCCACCGCCTGCAATTTCTGCGCGGTGTGGAAGGTATCAATATTTTTCACCGCGACGGCCATCGCCTGTTTGATGTCATCACCCAGACGATTGCTGGCATCAATGATTTCCTGCTCGGTAACCTGTAAAGCGCCGACTTCCGTCTTGTCAAACTTCGCGCTGTACTCGCGCAGCGCGTCGTCTCCGCGGGCTTTGACGTTATCGAGGATCTCCGCCACGGTGCGGGTGATGCTCTCCGAAGCGGAAATTGCCGGGCGCATCAGCAGCTCGCGCTGTTGCGCGTCGCTACAGGTATTCCAGTCGATGATTGTGTTAAAGCTCATGGTCGTTACTCCATCATCTTCTCAATTGGCAGCACCAGAATGGAGCTTGCGCCCAGCGCCTTCAGTTTTTCCATGGTTTCCCAGAACAGGGTTTCGCTGCTCACCATGTGCATCGCCACGCGCTGCTGGTCGCCCGCCAGCGGCAGAATGGTTGGACGCTCAGCGCCCGGCAGCAGGGCAATCACTTCCTCCAGACGCTCGGTTGGCGCATGCATCATGATGTATTTGGATTCACGCGCCTGAATCACGCCCTGAATGCGGGTCAGCAGTTTGTCGATGAGCTGCTGTTTGGCGTCGGCCATCTCGCCGTCGCGCTGGATAAGGCACGCTTTGGAGCGGTAGATCACCTCCACTTCGCGCAGGCCGTTCGCTTCGAGCGTGGCGCCGGTGGAGACGAGGTCACAGATGGCATCGGCCAGGCCCGCACGCGGCGCCACTTCAACAGAGCCATTCAGCAGACAGGATTTAAACTGCACGCCTTTTTGATCGAGGTAACGCTTCAGCAGGTGAGGGTAAGAGGTGGCGATACGTTTGCCGTTCAGCGCGGCCGGGCCGTCCCAGGCTTCATCGACCGGCGTGGCCAGCGACAGGCGGCAGCCGCCAAAGTCCAGACGACGCAGGGTAAAGTAGCGCGGATCTTCGCCCTGCGCTCGGCGGGTTAATAACTCTTCTTCCAGTACGTTTTCGCCGATGATGCCGAGATCAACGACGCCATCCATCACCAGGCCCGGGATATCGTCATCACGTACGCGCAGAATGTCGATCGGCATATTTTCAGCCAGGGCGATCAGGCGCTGGGTGTGCAGGTTGATTTTAATCCCGCAGCGGGCCAGCAGTTCGCGTGAATCGTCGCTTAAACGGCCTGATTTTTGAATAGCTATGCGTAAACGTGAGTTATCTAACATTCTGTGTTCCTCGTTAACCTGTTTTAACCTGTCTGAATGCGGTCCAAAAAAAAGCCCCCGGAAGAAGATCTTCCGGGGGCTTTTTCATGCGTTCATGCACCACTGGAAGATCCAAACGTCTTCCAGCACACATCGCCTGAAAGACTAGTCAGGATGATGGTGATGATGGTGGTTTTTAAAAGGAACGCGTGTCATATAAATTCTCGTTGAATGCTTATGCATTTGATGTCTTTTAACCTAAACCAGTTGTACGCCATAAAGCAAGGGCTTTTTTTGATCATTAATTCATTTCATATTGATGGTATGAATTGTACGTTCCACCAGGCTGGCGTAGCCTTATAACAGGCATCGTTAAGCGGAGAATGTAATGAAAAAGGTCGCGATTGTCGGGTTAGGATGGTTAGGAATGCCACTGGCGATGTCATTAGCCGCGAAAGGCTGGCAGGTGACAGGGAGTAAGACCACCCGAGATGGGGTTGAAGCGGCACGCATGTGCGGCATTGATGGTGTCGAGCTGCGTCTCGAACCCGAGCTTATCTGCGATACCGACGAGCTGGATGAACTGATGAATGTGGACGCGCTGGTCATTACCTTACCGGCGCGGCGCAGCGGCCCGAGCGAGACGTTTTACTTGCAGGCGGTGCAGGAGATTGTCGACAGCGCCCTGGCGCACCATATCCCGCGCATCATTTTCACCAGCTCCACCTCCGTCTATGGCGCTATCGACGGTACGGCGAAAGAAAACACCGAGCGCCGTCCGGTGACCGCCAGCGGCCGGGTGCTGAAAGAGCTGGAAGACTGGCTGCACAATCTGCCTGGCACGCAGGTGGATATCTTACGTCTGGCCGGGCTGGTGGGGCCGGGGCGTCATCCGGGGCGCTTCTTTGCCGGTAAATCCGCGCCGGATGGCCAGCACGGGGTTAATCTTGTGCACCTTGAGGATGTTATCGGTGCAATAGAGCTGCTTTTACAGGCTCCGAAAGGGGGGCACATCTATAATATATGTGCGCCTTCGCATCCGCCGCGTAGTACCTTTTATCCGCTGATGGCGCGCCAGCTTGGCCTGGCGCCGCCGGTATTCAGTGATGCGCAGGGGGAGCGCAAAGGCAAAATTATTGATGGCAATCGTATTTGCCATGAACTGGGATTTGAATATCAGTATCCCGATCCGCTGGTAATGCCCATGGAATAATTGCGCCGGCGGAGACAATCGCACACCGCAAGGGGGCGAAGATGAAACCGCTGCTGGATGTTCTTGTTATTCTGGATGCGCTGGAAAAAGAGAGGAGCTTTGCCGCCGCCTCGGCGAAGCTCTATAAAACCCCTTCGGCTCTGAGCTACACCGTGCAAAAGCTCGAGAGCGATCTTAATATCCAAATCCTTGACCGCACCGGGCATCGCGCGCGTTTCACCCGTACAGGGCAGATGCTGCTGGAAAAAGGGCGTGACGTGCTGCATACGGTTCGCGAGCTGGAAAAACAGGCCGTTAAGCTTCATCAGGGCTGGGAAAATGAGCTGGTGATTGGGGTTGATGATACATTCCCTTTCTCTCTGCTTACCCCGCTTATTGAGGCGTTCTATCAGCGCCACAGCGTCACGCGGTTGGTTTTTATCAATGGCGTGCTGGGCGGTTCCTGGGAGGCCCTGACGCAGGGAAGGGCGGATATCATCGTTGGCGCGCTGCATGAGCCTCCCCAGTTGAGCGAATTTGGTTTTGCGCGGCTGGGTGTTCTGGAGCAGGTTTTTGCCGTTGCGCCTCATCACCCGCTGGCGAATGAACCGGAGCCGGTTACCCGACGCGTCATTAAAAACTATCGTGCCATTGTGGTTGGAGACAGTTCTCGCCCCGAGTGCGGCATTTCATCGCAGCTGCTGGATGAGCAGGAGGCCATCACCGTTTTTGATTTTAAAACCAAGCTGGAGCTGCAAATAAGCGGCCTGGGGTGCGGTTACCTTCCCCGTTATTTAGCGCAGCGGTTTATTGACAGCGGAGCGCTGGTGGAAAAACAAGTTTTAGCGCAGAGCAGTAACGAATCGGTATGGGTGGGCTGGAATGAACAGACCGCCGGCCTTGCCAGCGCCTGGTGGCGAGACGAAATTTTAGCAAATAGTGCTATCGCGACAGTTTACACTCAGGCAGATGATGGTAAATCAACCAGTTAGAAAAATTATTTTATGGGCAGGTTTCTCAATGTATTGCCTTTTGTATCTTGAATAGGGCAAAATGCCGCCGCTGCAAACAAATAAATAATCGACGATATAAAAGGCGTCGGTTATTTTTTTTTGCATGTACGAAACGAAACTAAAAACCAAGAGGCCGGGCTTCGTACCGGATAGATACTTACTAAAATCCGACAGTTGTTGTCGCTGAGGAAGAAAGAAATGGGGCAATTTTTCGCTTACGTGGCGGTTATCACCGTAAAGGAGAATAACTATGTCGCATAACGCAACTCCAAACACCTCTCGCGTGGAATTACGTAAAACGCTTACGTTGATTCCGGTTGTCATGATGGGCCTTGCCTATATGCAACCGATGACGCTGTTCGATACATTCGGTATCGTATCAGGCCTCACGGACGGTCATGTGCCGACGGCTTACGGCTTTGCACTGATTGCGATCCTCTTTACCGCGCTCAGCTACGGTAAACTGGTGCGCCGTTATCCGTCTGCCGGTTCCGCCTACACCTATGCCCAGAAATCCATCAGCCCGACGGTGGGCTTTATGGTGGGCTGGTCTTCGCTGCTCGACTATCTGTTCGCGCCGATGATCAACATTCTGCTGGCAAAAATTTATTTTGAAGCGCTGGTGCCATCGATTCCATCCTGGATGTTCGTCGTGGCGCTGGTGGCCTTTATGACGGCCTTCAACCTTCGCAGCATCAAGTCCGTTGCCAACTTTAACTCCGTTATCGTTGTGCTTCAGGTTGTACTGATTGCCGTGATCCTCGGCATGGTGATTTACGGTGTGTTCCACGGTGAAGGCGCGGGCACTCTGGCGAGCAGCAAGCCGTTCTGGTCTGGTGATGCGCATGTGATCCCGATGATTACCGGGGCGACGATTCTGTGCTTCTCCTTTACCGGTTTTGATGGTATCAGCAACCTGTCTGAAGAAACGAAAGATGCAGAGCGCGTAATTCCGCGTGCAATCTTCCTGACGGCGCTGATTGGTGGCCTGATCTTTATTTTCTCGACCTATTTCCTCCAGCTGTACTTCCCGGATATCTCTCGCTTCAAAGATCCGGATGCTTCTCAGCCGGAAATTATGCTCTATGTGGCGGGTAAAGCGTTCCAGGTCGGCGCGCTGATCTTCTCCACCATCACCGTACTGGCGTCCGGTATGGCCGCGCATGCAGGCGTTGCGCGTCTGATGTACGTTATGGGCCGCGATGGCGTATTCCCGAAAAGCTTCTTCGGCTACGTGCATCCAACTTGGCGTACCCCGGCGATGAACATCATTCTGGTCGGTGCGATCGCGCTTCTGGCGATTAACTTTGACCTGGTGATGGCAACGGCGCTGATTAACTTTGGTGCGCTGGTGGCCTTTACCTTTGTTAACCTGTCGGTGATCTCTCAGTTCTGGATCCGTGAAAAGCGTAACAAGACGCTGAAAGACCACTTCCAGTATCTGTTCCTGCCGATGTGTGGTGCTATGACCGTGGGCGCGCTGTGGGTTAACCTGGAAGAGAGCTCAATGGTGCTTGGCCTGATTTGGGCAGGTATCGGCCTGGTTTACCTGGCCTGTGTGACGAAGAGCTTCCGCAACCCGGTTCCTCAGTACGAAGACGTCGCGTAAGACTGCGTCGGGTGGCGGCTACGTCTTACCCGACCTAAATACCCCGCAGGCCCGCGTAAGCGAAGCGCCATCGGGCAAAAAAAAAGCCGGAGACATCGCCTCCGGCTTTTTTGTACCCGCTATTCAGACAATCTCTTGCGCATACTGGAACAGCGCTTTCAGCAGCGCCTGCTTCTCAGCATTCCCTTCATACTGACCGTAAAGCATCTCCAGCTCCTGGGCGTAGCTATTAAGAAACTCCGGCGTAAACACGTTGCGCCGATGCTGTAACCAGCGCTCCTGCTCTGCTTCATCCAGCGTGCCGGGATAGTTGCGCGCGCGATAATTAAACATCAGCTTCTCAATGCGCTTATCTGCGAAGGTGATATCCAGCGCGGGCAGGTTACGCGGGTCGGTTTGCAGCACGATATTCATCGCCGCGCGATCGGCGTCGCTGAAGAAGCCGTTATAAAGCTGCGCATCCACATTCTCAGACGGCACGAACGGCTCTGCTTCGGCAAAAATGGCGACGACTTTCTCGCGCACCTGCGGGTTGTCGCGCAGCACTTTCAGGTTATCGAGGCAGTGCTGACGGTTAATCCCCAGCCGGTCGGCGTCTTCCGGGCGTAGCGTGTTGGCCTGCGCCAGCACCGGGCACTTATTAATGTGCACCAGTTTTACCGGTACGGCTGGCAGGTCACCCAGCGCCTCTTTCGGCGTATAGAGCCGTTCACGTAAGGTGTCGCTGTCGAGCTCAAGCAGCGGGGAGATATCTCCGGCAAGATCCACCATGATGACGGCGTTACGGTTGTCCGGATGCCAGGCAAGCGGCGCCACCCAGCTTGTGTTCCCGCGCCACGCGCCGAACATCCCTGAAATATGCACCAGCGGTTTCATCTGCGGCACGTCAATCAGCGTCATCAGCTTTTGCTTGCTGCGATGGCTCAACAGATACTCAAACAGGCGCGGCTGCGCGGTTTTTACAAGTTTCGCCATAGCGATGGTCGCGTAAACGTCTGCCATCGCGTCGTGGGCATTGCTGTGCTCAATGCCGTTGGCCCGCGTCAGGTGCTCGAGCCTGAAGCTCGGCAAGCCGTCGTCGTTCTCCGGCCAGTTAATCCCCTCCGGGCGCAGCGCATAGCAGGCGCGCATGATATCCAGCAAATCCCAGCGTGAATTACGGTTCTGCCAGCTCCAGGCATACGGATCGTAGAAGTTGCGGTAGAAGATATTGCGCGTCACTTCATCGTCAAAACGGATATTGTTGTAACCCACCACGCAGGTATTGGGCACCGTGAACAGGTCGTGGATGCGACGGGCAAATTCTGCTTCGCTAACGCCTTTATCCCGCGCTTCCTGAGGCGTGATGCCCGTCACCATCACCGCGCCCGGCTGCGGCAGATAGTCATCGGCGGGCTTACAGTAAAACACCTCGGGTTCGCCGATGACGTTAAATTCGTCATCGGTACGGATAGCCGCAAACTGCGCCGGTCGGTCCAGCGCCGGATGGGTGCCAAAGGTTTCGTAATCGTGGAACAAAAAAGTCGGGCGCGCGGCAGAGTCAGACACCAGTAATCTCATCCTGTTAAAAGTTGACGTCTCTATGGTAAACGATTGGGGTGAGCAGTCCGAACAAAAAGCACCGTCAGGCAAGAAATTTGCGAGATTTGTTCCGAAAAAATCTGCGTTCTGTCACATTTTTTTGCAATTAAGGCAGGTAACGACATCAGAACTCCCGTAAAAAGGTCATCGATTTTTACTGACCTGAGGATATACCGTTGAAACGCCGTCTGTTTATTGCTGTTTCTTTACTCGCTTCGAGTATTTCATCCGCGCTGGCTGCCGAGCCGCTGGATTTTTCACCTCAGCCGCCTGCCATCCAGGCTGGCTCCTGGGTATTGATGGATTACACCACGGGTCAAATCTTAACGGCGGGCAACGAACATCAGCAGCGCAATCCGGCGAGCCTGACCAAACTTATGACGGGGTACGTTGTCGATCGCGCCATTGATAGCCACCGCATCAGCCCCGATGACATTGTGACGGTCGGACGTGACGCCTGGGCAAAAGGCAATCCGGTCTTTGACGGTTCGTCGCTGATGTTTCTGAAGGAGGGCGATCGGGTTTCCGTGCGCGATCTCAGCCGCGGCCTGATTGTTGATTCCGGCAATGATGCCTGCGTGGCGCTGGCGGATCACGTGGCGGGCGGTCAGCCGCAGTTCGTCAGGATGATGAATGACTATGTTGAAAAACTGAACCTGCGCGATACCCACTTCGAAACCGTACACGGGCTGGATGCACCGGGTCAGCACAGCTCCGCCTACGATCTCGCCGTGCTTTCCCGGGCCATCATTCACGGCGAGCCTGAGTTCTACCACATGTACAGCGAGAAGAGCCTGACCTGGAACGGCATCACCCAGCAGAACCGCAACGGCCTGCTGTGGGATAAGACCATGAACGTGGATGGCCTGAAAACGGGACACACCTCGGGCGCGGGCTTTAACCTGATTGCCTCAGCGGTGGACGGTCAGCGTCGACTGATTGCGGTGGTGATGGGGGCAGACAGCCCGAAAGGACGTGAAGATCAGGCGCGCAAGCTGCTGCACTGGGGACAGCAAAATTTTGATACGGTGCAGATCCTGCATAACGGTAAAAAAGTGGGAACCGAGCGCATCTGGTACGGCGATAAAGAGCAGATCGCGCTGGGCACGGATCAGGACTTCTGGCTGGCATTACCCAAATCGGAAGTGCCGAACATCAAGGCGAAATACGTGATGGATAAAAAAGAGCTGGAAGCGCCGATCGCCGCGCATCAGCGGGTAGGGGAGATCCAGCTGTACGATCGTGACAAGGTGGTCGCGCACTGGCCATTGGTTACGCTGGAAAGCGTTGAAAAGGGTGGGCTTTTCTCCCGTCTTGGCGATTATCTGCATCATAAACTCTGACCTTTTCGGGCAGACTGGCAGTGTTGCGAGTCTGCTCACATAATAAACACTCCTGGATTGCCGATAATCTCGATTCTGCTTTAAAGTGTATATATATACAGTAATAAACGGAGGCAGCATGGACTACAGCATCAGGCAGCAACAGAAACGTACGATTGCAGGCTTTCATCTCGTGGGGCCGTGGGAAAAGACGGTCAAGCAGGGATTTGAACAGCTGGTCATGTGGGTAGATGGTCGTCATATTCAGCCGCAGGAGTGGGTGGCCGTTTATTATGACAATCCGGATGACGTGCCGGCAGAAAAGCTCCGCTGCGTTACCGCCGTAACGGTAGTAGACGATTTCACTATTCCTGAAAACAGCGAAGGGGTGATGATGACCGAAATTGCTGCCGGAGAGTATGCTATTGCCGCCGCGCGCGTTGAAAATCATGATTTCGCTACTCCATGGTATCAGTTCTTCAACTCCCTGCTGGAAGACAGCAAATTCCAGATTGCAGCAAAACCCTGCTTCGAACGCTATCTGAACGATGGCAATGCTGACGGCTACTGGGATATTGAGATGTTTGTACCGGTAGAGCACAAAGTGGGATAATCCTGCGAAACGCAGGGTTTTTCAGCCGGGCGCGATCCACCCGGCTGAAAACACAGTACAATTGTGGTTTGCCGTAGAGCTGGAGACGGGTGTGCGCCCCGACAAGTCATTAACCCCTTTTGAAATTCGGTTATACAAACATTATCGCGTGGTGCACGGTTGCCGCATTGCGCTGGCGTTTGTGTTGACCTTCGTACTGGTTCGTTTGCTGGATATCCCGGAAGGGACGTGGCCGCTGATCACGCTGGTGGTGGTGATGGGGCCGATCTCATTCTGGGGGAACGTGGTCCCGCGCGCTTTCGAACGTATAGGCGGTACCGTTTTAGGCTCAGCGCTTGGGCTTATCGCCCTGAAGCTGGAGCTGATTTCATTTCCGTTCATGTTGCTGTGGTGCGCGGTGGCGATGTTTCTTTGCGGATGGCTGGCCCTCGGCAAGAAACCGTATCAGGCGCTGCTGATTGGCATTACGCTCGCGGTTGTGGTCGGCGCACCTGCGGGCGATATGACCACCGCATTGTGGCGAAGCGGGGACGTGATCCTCGGCTCGTTGCTCGCCATGCTGTTTACCGGCATCTGGCCGCAGCGCGCCTTCCTGCACTGGCGCATTCAGATGGCAAACTACGTCACGGCATTTAACCGGGTCTACCAGGCCGGGTTTTCGCCGAATCTGATTGAGCGTCCGCGGCTGGAAAAGCATCTGCAAAAAATCCTCAATGATGTGGTCAAAATGCGCAGGTTAATTACGCCAGCAAGCAAAGAAACCCATATCCAGAAAGCCATCTTTGAAGCTATTCAGACGGTCAGCCGTAATCTGGTCTGTATGCTTGAACTGCAAATCAATGCCCACTGGGCCTCACGCCCCAGCCATCTTCTGATGCTCAACGCGCATACGCTGAAAGAGACGCAGCAGATGACGCAACAAACCCTGCTGACCATCGCTCATGCGCTCTATGAAGGTAACCCGCAGCCAATACGGGCGAACAGCGAGCGGCTGAACGAAATCGTCGCCGAGCTCAAACAGCTGATGAATGAGCGCCAGGGCGACAATGTGGCGGAAACGCCCATCCATGGTTATGTCTGGCTGAGTATGGAGCTGGCGCGGCAGCTGGAGTTGTTATCGCAGTTGATTTGCCGGGCTCTGCGCAAATAAAAAGCGTATGTGATGCCTGCTGCTTCGATTCAGCAACAATTAGGGTTATGATGGTTTTAAACGATATACTCATTGTCATTCGCAGCCGCTGTCTGTTAAAACGGTTGCTTTAACGAATCCGAATCTCACATTATCAGGGGTGTAAAAATGGAAACTACCAAGCCTTCGTTCCAGGATGTTCTGGAGTTCGTCCGCCTGTTCCGCCGCAAAAACAAGCTACAGCGCGAAATCCAGGACGTAGAGAAGAAGATCCGTGACAACCAGAAACGTGTCCTGCTGCTGGACAACCTGAGCGACTACATCAAGCCAGGTATGAGCGTTGAAGCTATTCAGGGCATCATCGCCAGCATGAAGAGCGATTATGAAGATCGCGTTGATGACTACATCATCAAAAACGCTGAGCTGTCCAAAGAGCGTCGCGACATCTCCAAGAAGCTGAAAGTGATGGGCGAAATCAAAAACGTCGACGCTAAAGGCGAGTAATCGCACACTCTGTTGCCCGGTGGCGCTGCGCTTACCGGGCCTACAGGACTGTTATCACGTAGGTCGGGTAAGGCGAAGCCGCCACCCGAAAATTTTACCGAACGCAAAAAAGCAAAAAGCCTGCTCTAAAAGCAGGCTTTTTAAATTTGGCTCCTCTGACTGGACTCGAACCAGTGACATACGGATTAACAGTCCGCCGTTCTACCGACTGAACTACAGAGGAATCGTTGTGGAGGCTTATCTTAGCGGCGAAAAAACTTTTGTCAAACCTGATCTCAGGCAAAAGCGTTTGTTTGATGATTCTGTCGTCATTTTGTTGTAAATCCAAACATAATTTTATGGAAAATACTTTGCAGGATACGCATTTCTGCCCCATCATTTGAAATGGAGTTTCAACTTTCTCGCTAAGGTCCATTTTGAACGTCACCGCACCCCTACGCCAGGCGATTATGCGCACGCCCTGGTATGCAAAACGTAAGAGTTATCGAGTTCTCTTCTGGCGTGAAATCACCCCCCTTGCTGTGCCTATTTTCCTGGAGAATACCTGCGTCCTGTTGATGGGCGTGCTGAGCACATTCCTGGTGAGCTGGCTCGGTAAAGAAGCTATGGCCGGGGTAGGGCTGGCGGACAGTTTCAATATGGTTGTGATGTCCTTCTTTGCCGCTATCGATCTCGGTACGACGGTGGTGGTGGCGTTTAGCCTGGGTAAGCTCGATCCGAAGCGTGCCCGCGAAGCGGCCAGACAGTCGCTGATGATCATGACCCTCTTTTCGATCATCCTTGCGGCGGTTATCCATTATTACGGCAAAGAAATTATCGACTTTGTCGCGGGAGAAGCGACCAGTGAGGTGAAGGATCTGGCTCTCACCTACCTGGAAATGACGGTGCTGAGTTATCCGGCGGCTGCCATCGCGCTGATTGGTAGCGGTGCGCTTCGTGGAGCAGGGAATACCAAAATCCCGCTGCTGATCAACGGCGGCATGAACATCCTGAACATCATTATCAGCAGCGTTTTGATTTATGGCGTCTTTTCCTGGGAGGGGCTGGGCTTTGTCGGCGCGGGTTTAGGGCTGACCATTTCCCGCTATATTGGTGCGGCAGCGATAATTGGCGTACTGATGGCGGGAATTACGCCATCGCTGCGCCTGACGCTGAAAAGTTATTTCCGTCCGCTTAACTTCGCCATCATCTGGGAAGTGATGGGGATCGGGATCCCGGCCAGCATCGAATCCGTGTTGTTTAACGGCGGGAAACTGCTGACGCAGATGTTTGTTGCCGGGATGGGAACAGACGTCATCGCCGGCAACTTTATTGCCTTCTCCATTGCCTCACTCATTAACCTGCCGGGAAACGCGCTGGGGTCGGCGTCGACGATCATCACCGGCAGACGTCTCGGAAAGGGGCAGATAGGGCAGGCGGAACGGCAGCTTCGGCATGTCTTCTGGCTTTCAACCATTGGACTGACGGCGATTGCGTGGGGAACTGCGCCTTTTGCCGGGCTGATGGCCTCGTTCTATACGCATGAAAACGACGTGAAAGAGGTCGTGAAGGTGCTCATTTGGCTCAACGCGGCGTTTATGCCAATCTGGGCCGCGTCCTGGGTACTTCCTGCCGGGCTGAAAGGGGCGCGCGATGCCCGGTTTGCGATGTGGGTCTCCATGCTCGGCATGTGGGGCTGTCGCGTCGTGGCGGGCTACACGCTGGGGGTGATGTTAGGTATGGGCGTTGTCGGCGTCTGGCTGGGGATGTTCCTTGACTGGGCCGTGCGCGGCGCGCTGTTCTACTGGCGCATGGTGAGCGGGCGCTGGCTGTGGAAATATCCGCGAAAAAAACCGGAGCAGGAGGTTTCGGAAACGGCAAGTGCCTGACAAATGTGCGAAGTGGAGAATAAATCGGCAAACGATTGAAAATCTGCATTCACCCTTTGACATCCTCAGGGCGCATCGATAATATGCGCCCCGTTCACACGATTCCTCTGTAGTTCAGTCGGTAGAACGGCGGACTGTTAATCCGTATGTCACTGGTTCGAGTCCAGTCAGAGGAGCCAAATTTAAAAAGCCTGCTTTTAAAGCAGGCTTTTTGCTTTTCTGCGTTCGTGAAATTGTCGGGTGGCGGCTTCGCCTTACCCGACCTACGAAATCCCAGGCCGGGTGAGTGGTATGCGTGATGTGTCCTTGTTATCAGCGGAACGGTGGCTCATTGAAGGTGCGCAGCTTGCGGGAATGCAGTTTGTCGCCCTCTGCACGCAGTAAATCGATGGCGCGAATACCAATCTGAAGGTGCTCTGAGATCGCCCCTTCGTAAAAACGGTTCGCCTGGCCCGGCAGTTTGATCTCGCCGTGCAGCGGTTTATCGGACACGCACAGCAGCGTGCCGTAAGGGACGCGGAAGCGGTAGCCCTGCGCGGCAATGGTGGCGCTTTCCATATCGATTGCGACCGCACGGCTAAGATTGAAACGCAGGGCGGAGGCGGAATAGCGCAGCTCCCAGTTACGATCGTCGGTGGTAACGACCGTACCGGTACGCAGGCGCTGTTTCACCTCTTCACCCGGCATGCCGCTCACCTCTTTGGTGGCGTCGTACAGAGCGCGCTGCACTTCCGCGATACTCGGGATAGGAATATCCGGCGGCAGAACCGCGTCAAGAACATGGTCGTCACGCAGATAAGCGTGGGCGAGGACGTAATCGCCAATTAGCTGGCTTTCACGTAGGCCGCCGCAGTGGCCGATCATCAGCCAGACGTCCGGGCGCAGTACCGCCAGATGGTCGCAGATGGTTTTCGCATTCGACGGGCCAACGCCGATGTTAATCAGCGTAATGCCCTGACCGTCGGCGGTGATCAGGTGCCAGGCGGGCATCTGGTGCTTTTTCCACGCCAGGTCGGAGATGGCCTCTTCCGGTGCTTCGGTTTCGGCGGTGATCCAGATCCCGCCCGCGCAGGAGAGGGCGACGTAAGGACTGTCCGGATCGAGGATCTGGCTACAGCCCCAGCGAACAAATTCGTCTACATAGCGGGTGTAGTTGGTAAACAGCACGAACGGCTGGAAATGTTCGGCTGGCGTGCCGGTGTAGTGGCGCAGGCGTGCCAGCGAGAAATCGACACGGCGGGCATCAAAGTGCGACAGCGGTGAAAACTCTGCCGGGTGATAGATCCCGTCCGCCGTCTCATCGCCAATCTGCGACAGCTCAGTGGTCGGGAAATGACGGGTCAGCCCTGCGCTCATGGAGCGATCCAGCGTCAGCGCTGAGCCGTCTATCACGTACGGGTAAGGGATCTCGTGCAGGGACGGCTCAACGCTGATATGCGCGCCGTAATCCTGATACAACAGGGTAAGCTGCTCTTCCAGGTAGGGGCGGAACAGCGCAGGTCGCGTGATGGTTGTGCTGTAACAGCCGGAGTGGGTGAAACGCGCATAGGCGCGGGTTTTCGGATTGCTGCTGGCGCTACCGTCCCAGGTGACAGAGAGCGATGGATAAACAAAAAGGCCCTGGGTTCTGGCCTTTTCATCGGGAAGTTTCCCTGTTTCGATATAGTCACTGATGGCGCTGCGCAGTGCATTGACGGACTGTTCATACAGCGCGTCGAGTTTTTCCAGTGCCTGAGCCGGGGTCAGGCTGGAGCCCTTATTATTCATGTCTGTCTCCTTGTTCCACAGGTGTGCGGCTTTACCCGATAGTATGTCACACGCCTGTGAAACAAAAGTGAGGAGATCAGCTGTGCGCGGTTTCCTTCATCAACAGGGCGGTGGCAGCAGAAAGCAGGCAACCCGCCAGCAGATAAATCGCCACGCTATGCCAGTTACCGCCGGAGAACGTCACCAGCGCGGCGGCGATAAACGGCGTAAACCCGCCGCCGACCACGCTCGCCACCTGATATCCCACGCCCGCGCCGCTGTAGCGGTAGCTTGCGCCAAACAGCTCGGTAAACATCGGCTGCTGCACGCAGACCACCATATCGTGAGCGATGTTTGCAAGCATGATCGCGAAGAAGACAATCCAGAAGACCGACTGTGCCTCCAGGGCCATAAAGAACGGCCAGGCGCTAAGTGTGCCTATGAGCGCCCCGGTGATATACACCCGTCGACGGCCAAAGCGATCCGCCAGCCAGGCGAAGCAGGGGATGGTCAGGCAGCTGATCCCGCCCACCACCAGGCCAATATTCAGGAACAATTCCCGCGGAAGGCCGAGGTTTTGCGTGGAATAGTTGAGGGCAAAGGCGGTGACGATATACATCGTCAGCAGTTCGCACAGGCGCAGGGCGATAATTTTCAGAAAAGCGCCAGGGTGCTGCACGAGCGCTTCCATCACTGGCAGCCGTTTTTTGGCGACCGGTTTTTCGCGCTGCTGCCGCTCAAACTCAGCCGACTCTTCCATGCCGTTACGGATCCACAGGGCCACCACGACCAGCACAATGCTGAAGATAAACGGAATACGCCAGCCCCAGCTCAGGAACTGCTCGTCTGTCGTGAGCTGGCTTATTAGCGACACCAGACCCGTGGAGAGCAGCAGACCCACGCCATAACCTACCTGCACGCCGCTGCTGTAGAACGCTTTCTTGTTCTTCGGCGCGCTTTCCACGGACAGCAATGCCGCGCCGCCCCATTCGCCGCCAACGGCAAAGCCCTGAATGGCGCGCAGCGTCACCAGCAACACCGGGGCCCACCAGCCAATCGATGCAAAGGAGGGCAAAATACCGATTAGCGCGGTGGCAATACCCATCATCCACACGGTGAGCATCAGCATACGTTTACGGCCAAGGCGATCGCCGAAGTGGCCGAAAATTATCCCGCCCAGCGGACGAAACAGAAAACCGACGCCGAAGGTGGCAAACGCAGCAAGCGTACCCATGGCGGGGCTGATCTGGGGAAAGAATTCACGGTTAAAGACCAGCGCAGCGGTAATACCGTAGAGCAGAAAGTCATACCAGTCGACGACGGCGCCTGCGAAGCTACCTAAAGCGGCGCGGCGGGCGCGGTTAAGCGAAGGTGTCTCCTCGTTGCGGCGAGCGGAGATAAGGGTGGAGTCCATAGTTGTCCTGTCTGTACTGATTTTTAATTATTGGTATAAGAAAAGGTCACTCACATCACGGCCGTCATATTGGCGGAACGTATGAGACTACCGCGACACGCGGCCTGAGAAAACGTTTTTATCTTTCCTGAAAGCGCAGAATAAATAAATTTCATCTTATCGGGCGACAACATAAATCAGCCTGTTTGGCTCCGGTTAGGGCTGAATGGTTTACAGTAATAATGATCGCTGTATGACGTAAGCTGAGGGAATAACGATGCAACGCCTCTTTCCTGCACTGTGGGTAGTCCTGTTTTTAGTCGTATCTCCGCTGCATGCGGAGCCGAAAGTCTATGGCGAACAGCGTATTCATCGCTGGTGGGATGCAGTAACGGACGATATTGCGCAAACCTGGGAACAGCCGGATCGTTACGATCTCTACCTTCCGTTTTTGAGCTGGCATGCACGCTTCATGTATGACAAAGAGAAAACGGATAATTACAACGAAATGCCGTGGGGCGGGGGGCTGGGCGTGTCTCGCTACAACGACGAGGGCAACTGGAGCGCGCTGTTTGCCATGATGTTTAAAGATTCCCACAACGAGTGGCAGCCCGCGATGGGCTACGGCTGGGAGAAGGGGTGGTTTCTGGATAACGCAAAAGATTTCCGTCTGGGGCTCGGGGCCGCCGCGGGGATCACCGCGCGCGACGACTTTGCCAACTATGTCCCGCTGCCGTTTATCTTCCCGCTTTTCTCTGCCGGATATAAGCGTGTCACCGTCCAGTTCACGTATATTCCTGGGACCTACAACAACGGCAACGTGCTGTTTGCCTGGCTGCGCCTGGGCTTTTAGAGGGTGATCACTTTTTTGGCCACTGTGTTGGACAGGATCAGCAGCGAAAACAGGACCGACGTAACAAACGTAAGCACAATCAGAGCAAGTTTGGTGCTCAGGGACGTCACCGGAATGAGCGCGGTCAGCAGGTGAAACACCGAGTAGTGCATGATATAGACCCCGGTCATCGTTTTGCTAATGGCGGCCAGCACGGACTCTTTAAACTCCGCATTGCGGCGAAACCGCACGCCATTTGCCGCAATCACCAGGGCAATAATCAGAATGTAAATTTGCGATCCGGTGAGGATAAAGGCGTTTCTGTCTGCTTTAAATAGCGCAAAAAAGAAGTGCCGTTCGTAAAACCATGTGAAGAGATAGATGAACGGTATCGCAATCACCGCGGCCCTGACCACGTTTTTGCGGCCGATCCACGCCGCGATCTGCGGATCGCAAAAGAGCTGGCCTGTCAGATAAAACAGCAGCCACGTCCACAGGCGATACTGCGGCGACAATGAAAGGACGTGGGCATCAGGATAGAGGGCCGACAGCAAATCGTACCCGTAAGAGAAAAGCAGCAGGGCGGTAATCACCCCGCAAAAGAGCATTCGTCGCTGGCTGAGCCGCTCCACCACCGGGTGAAACGTGTAAATCACGATAAACGCGAACACGAACCAGGGCTGGATCAGATATCCGCGCTGATAGGGTTCCCACAGGTAGTAAATCGTTACCCAGAACAGAAAGACGATCACCAGGCGTTTGATCTTATCCAGCTGCCAGCGCGTGCCGTGTCGGGATTGCCCGTCCAGATACCCTGCAACCACAAAAAACAACGGCGTGGCGATGGTCGAAATGAAGGTTAAAAAACCGAGGATCCAGTGATAGTCATAATCGTAATGATCCCAGGTGTTGTAGATGGTGAAAAAGGTAACCGCCGTCATACAGCCCAGCGTCTTGATGATATTCAGCCCTGTCGCATTCATTGTTGTTCAGCTTTGTCCTTACGATGGAAACACGCGTAAATTACGGGGAGTACCAGCAGCGTCAGGATTGTAGCAAACCCAAGCCCAAACATAATCACAACGGCCATGCTCTGGAAGAACACATCCAGCAGCAGGGGGGCGAGGCCGAGTACGGTCGTAAAGGCGGTGAGGAGGATGGGACGCAGGCGCGACGTGGCGGCGTAAACGATCGCACTGTGCTGATCCTGCTGCGCTTTCTGCTGCTCTATCTCTTCCACCAGCACAATGCCGTTGCGGATCAGCATCCCGCTCAGGCTCAGCAGGCCAATCAACGCCATAAAGCCAAAGGGGATGCCGGTAATTAAAAACCCCGGCGTCACGCCGATCAGCGCCAGCGGCACGGTCAGCCAGATAGCGACGGCGTTTTTCACCGAACTGAACATCAGCACCGTGATCACAAACATCACCAGATACCCGATCGGCAGCGTGGTAAATAGCCCCTGCTGCGCTTCGCTGGAATTCTCCGCGTCCCCGCCCCACTCAATGCTGTAGCCGTGAGGCAGGGGCAGGGCATCTATTTGCGGCTTCACGCGGGCGAGAATATCGCCGGACGTTTGCTGGCTCAACGGGTCAGGGTCGGTCTGCACGGTCAGCACGCGCGAGCGGTCGCGACGCAGGATCAGCGGATCTTCCCACTCCAGCGCGAAGCCGCTGACGACGTTGCTCAGCGGAATATACTGCTGCCGGGTCTGGCTCCAGACCAGGACGTTGTTCAGGTGGTTGGCGTCCAGCCGCTCGCTTTCCGGCGGGCGCACCACCACGGGTAACAGATCGCTTCCTTCTCTGTACAGTCCTGCCCGGCTGCCGGAGAAATTCATCTCCAGTGCGTTATCGACGTCCTGCTTATCCACGCCAAGCTCACGTCCGAGCGCGGTGACGTACTGCGGGCGGATCACTTTGCTGCGGTTTTGCCAGTCGTTCCTGACGCTGTCCGTCGCCGGATCGCGCGTAAGAATGTTGTCTACCTGGCTGGCGATCAGACGCAGCCTGTCCGGGTCAGGGCCTTTAATACGCACTTCAATAGCGCTGTCGCCGGAGGGGCCAAACATCACCCGCTTCGTGCTGGCGTTAACCTGCGGATAGTTCCGGGCGATGTACTCATCAACGTGGCGGGTCAGGGCGGGGATGTTACGCTGGTCGTCCATTCTCACCATGATTTGCGCATAGTTGCTGTACTGCCGCTGTCCGCTGTAGGTCAAAATAAATCGCATACTTCCCTGACCAATCGTCGAGACCGTGGTTTCCACACCAGGCTGTCCGTTAATGGTTTTCTCGATATCACCGGTCATCTTCTCGGTCCATTTAATGTCGGTACCGTAAGGGAGCCAGAGGTCGACAAAGAAAATCGGCGTGCTGGAGGAGGGGAAGAAGTTCTGCCGCACCGAGCCAAAGCCCCAGATGGCGGCTGCCAGCAGTGCGGTCATCACCACCAGCGTTGGCGCTTTACGCCGTAACAGCGCGTTGAGTACCGCCTGATAGATCCGATAGATGCGTTTGTCATAGGGATCCGTTTCGTCGGCCTCTGGCGGCGCAGCGTCCCGTTTAAACAGCCACAATTTGATCAGCACCGGTGTAATGGTGAGGGCAGAGAACCAGCTCAGCATGAGCGAAATCAGCAGAACCTGAAACAGCGACTTACAGTATTCGCCGGTAGAGTCCTGCGACAGCCCGACGGGCGCAAAGGCCAGGATGGCGATCACCGTCGCACCCAGCAGCGGCAGCGCAGAACGGCGAATAATGTCGCTAATGGCGTTCATCAGGGACGAGCCCTGCTGCCGGGCTATCAGTACCCCTTCGACAATAACAATGGCATTGTCGACCAGCATGCTGAGGGCGATGATCAGCGCGCCCAGTGAAATGCGCTGTAGTTCAATACCCCAGAGATACATGATCAGCAGCGTACCCAGCACATTAAGCGCGAGGGAAAAGGCGATAATGATCCCGCTGCGTAAGCCCATAAAGATCAGCAACACACCGATAACAATCGCCAGCGCCATCAGGAAGTTAATGATAAATCCGTTAACGGAATGCCCGACCTCCGCCGCCTGATCGTAAAACAGGTCGATATGGATACCTGCCGGTTTCTCGGCTGACATCTGCTCAAGCTTCGCCTCCAGGGCATGTCCCACGTCGATCACGTTAACGCCGGGGATAAAGGAGACGCCCATGGTGACGGCTTCTCTGCCGTTGGCATGGTAGATGCTGGCAGGGGAGGCATCCAGCCCGCGTGACAGGGTGGCAATATCCCGTAAGCGGGTAGCCGCCCCAACGCCCGGCGGGGTCACGATGAGATCGGCCAGCTCGTCAATACTCTCGAATTCACCGGTAGGATGCAGACGAATTGACTCGGTACCGGAGGGGATCTCTCCCGCGCTGGAGACCACGTTCAGCCTGTTGAGCTGGGCAGAAAGCTGGTTCAGCGTTATCCCGCGCGCGGCCATTTTGCTCAGAGAAATATCCACGTTAATCTGCTGGGTGAGGGCTCCGCCGATGGCCACTTTGCCCACGCCTGGCACGAGGACCAACTCCCGGCGCAGCTGCTCGGCATACCGGACCAGTTCCGGATTGCTGAATTCATCGCCGGAAATGGCAAAGAAAAAGCCGAACACATCGCCAAAATCGTCATTCACAAACGGGGTCACTACGCCGGGTGGAAACTGTCGGGCGGCATCACCCACCCGGCGACGCAGTTCATCCCAGATTTGCGGCAGCGCATTTGAGTGGTAGCGCGAGGCTATATTGACCGTAATCTGCGACAGGCCGCTGGAGGAGATGGAGCTGACGTTATCCAGGTAAGGTAATTGCTGAAGCGCGTTTTCCAGCGGCAGGGTGACCTCTTCCTCAACCTGCTGCGCCGACGCGCCCGGATAATGGGTGATCACCACCGCCGTTTTGATGGTAAACGCCGGATCTTCCAGTCTGCCGATGTTCAACAGGGCAATAATGCCGCCTACGCCCAGCAGCAAAATCGTCAGCCAGACGCGAACCGGGTTGCTGATAAACTGACGAGAGATATCCATTACAGTCCCCGTTCACGCGTCCAGATACGTACCGGCTGGTTGGGATGTAACTCCCCAACGCCTGCGGCCACCACGCGTTCACCCGCCTTAAGCCCACCGACGATGATGACCCCCTCAGCGCTGACTTGCCCCACGCTGACCTTACGATCTTCAAGGTGCAACGTATCGTCTTCGCCCGCCACCACCCAGACGTGTGGCTCATTGCGCGGGCGGTTATCCGGGTTAAAGACCGCTTCAACCGGCACCACCAGCGCCTCACTGCCCACGCCCGCCGGTAGGTTGGTTAAATTTATGGTGACCGTTCCGCTGACGCCGCCTACGACGGGAAAATCATCCGGGCGGGGCATGGTTAAAATTACCTGCCAGGTCAAAGTGTTGCTGTCGCTACTGCCTGAGTGCTCTTTGTACACAGCGGTAAACTCGCGACCGGGCAGGGCGTTGATCCTCACTACCGGTTTGTACTGCGCATTGCGAATATCGAAGGTGTTAAACAGGTTCTCTGGAAGGCTGAACACCACGTCCAGCAGATCGGTACGGGTCAATGTGACGACGGGCTGGCCGGCTGAGACGACCTGATGATTTCGCACATGTACGCTGGCCGCTGTCCCGCTAAAGGGGGCGACGAGCGTCATCTGACTCAATTCTTCGCGTGCAATCTGAAGCGCGGCGTTTGCAGAATCGCGGTTTGCGCGCTGGACATCCATCTCGGCCTTCGACACGGCCTGGCGTCCTGCCAGGGTCTGGAAGCGGTCGAATTGCCGCTGAGCCAGGGTCGCCGTCGTTTGCCTGTCGTTCAGACGCTGCCGGGCTTCGCGATCGTTAAGACTGGCGAGCCGTTGCCCCTGTTTGACAACGGCACCCTGGCGAATGTCCAGGGTCTCAATCTGCCCGGCACGTTTGAACGCAAGATCCGTGGCGTCGCCGGATTCGATACGGGCGGGAAAGACGCGCTGCTGCGCGTTGCCAGCCTTCACCACCTCTGCGACTTTTACCATTTTCGGCAGGGGCGCGGCGCGGTCGGATTTCGGATCGCACGCCGTCAGCAGCAATAAAGCAGCAGGCAGAAGAGAGAGGTAGCGCTTCACAGTATTCCCCTGATAATAATTGTCTTATTTATTTCGTCATCAATGCTGGGGTGGCGCTATTCTGCCAGGGCCGAGACGACCACATAGGTAAATAAACCGATTGCTGTGCTGGCGATAATGGCGAGCGCAATAAACAAACCAAGGCGAATCAGGCTTAAACCGTACATGCATTCCTCCATGAGGTTGAAGGTGGCGCGGGATAAAGAGAATGAACGTATTGCATGCCTGACTATGAGCATAGTCGGTGAATAAATAAATGTTAAATAACCATTATTAGTGGCGTGACATACTCAGGCTATACAAGCGTTACGATAGCGTATCCCCTTTGAATAACATCCTGATATTCCTGTGCTACGTTTAATAGCATCCATTCCTTTTTTCCGTAAAAGGCATTCACGCCTGTACCCATGGGGTTGATGCGATTTCTCCTGATTCACTCACTGTTGTGTTGGTTATAAAAAGGATGCTTGATATGTATAAAACGATTCTGGTGCCGGTGGATGTATACGAAACAGCGTTGTCTGATAAAGCGCTACAGCATGCCCAATTCCTGGCGCAAAGCGCATCGGGTAATGTCCATCTGCTGTACGTTATGCCAAAGTTCTCGGCGGAACTGACCCGCGGTTTTATTGCAGACGCGAGAAAGATGGATGAATATATGATTAATAATGCTAAAGAAAAACTGGCTGCGCTGGTAAAAAAAATCAACCTGCCGGAAGCAAATGTCCATCTGCATGTTCGCAGCGGGAATATACGTGATGAGGTAATCAAACTGGCGGATGAACTTAACGTCGGTGCGATTATTGTGGGATCGCGTAATCCCAATATTCAAACCCATTTATTAGGGTCAGAGGCGGCGAGTATCGTTCGTTATGCGCATGTTCCTGTTTTCGTTATTCGTTAATGACATGAAAGCAAGGTGATTTCTGAAAAGAACCCGAGGAAGGAACGATGATAACAGAAAAGCCTCACCGCCCGTATTATCAACAGACCGTTGATGAAACCCTGACAAATATCCAATCCAGCCTCGACGGACTCAGCAGTACAGAAGCGACCGCCAGGCTGGAAAAATACGGCGAAAACGCCTTACCGCAAAAAACGGGTAAACCCGGCTGGCTGCGCTTTCTGGCCCATTTCAACGATGTCCTTATTTACGTCCTTCTGGCGGCGGCGCTGCTGAAGCTGATAATGGGACACTGGGTGGATATGTTTGTCATTCTTGGGGTGGCTATCATTAACGCCCTGATTGGCCATATTCAGGAGAGCAATGCGGAGAAATCGCTGCAAAGCATTCGTAATATGCTCTCCAGCGAGGCTGTGGTCATCCGGCAGGGCAACCATGAAACTATCCCGACGACAGCGCTGGTGCCCGGAGATATCGTCGTGATACGCGCCGGGGATCGCATTCCTGCCGATCTTCGCGTGATAGAGGCGCACAACCTGCGGGTGGAAGAAGCTATTCTCACCGGCGAATCCACGGTAGTGGAGAAAAGCAGCGATGTGCTCAGCGGCGAACTCCCGTTAGGTGACCGTTACAATCTGCTGTATTCGGGCACCACCGTCAGCTCCGGCGGGGGAAAAGGGCTGGTGGTGGCAACCGGTGGGGAGACCGAACTCGGCCATATCAACCAGATGATGTCAGACATTGAAAAACACCGTACCCCGTTGATGGTGCAAATGGACAAGCTCGGCAAGACCATTTTTATCACCATTCTGGTGATGATGCTGGCGCTGTTCGTTTTCAGCCTCATCTTCCGCGATATGCCCGTTTCAGAGCTGGTGCTGTCGCTGATTAGCCTTGCGGTGGCGGCGGTGCCGGAAGGATTACCGGCCATTATCTCGATCATCCTCTCGCTGGGCGTGCAGGCGATGGCGCGTCGCAAGGCGATTATTCGCAAGCTGCCTACCGTGGAAACGCTGGGGGCGATGACGGTTATCTGCTCGGATAAAACCGGCACCCTGACCATGAATGAGATGACGGTAAAAGCGGTGATTACCGCGGACACCACCTACCGCGTGGAGGGAGACAGTTACGAGCCGGTGGGCGCTATTCACCCTGTTGACGATCCAACACCGGTCACCGTGACCCAGGGGTCTGTGCTTGAGCGCTATCTGCGCACCGTCGATCTCTGTAAAGACAGCCAGCTGATCAAAGATGAGCAGGGGCTGTGGAAAATCACCGGCGGGCCCACTGAAGGCGCGCTGAAGGTGCTGGCGGCCAAAATCCCGCTTCCGACAATTGACGCCGAATTGCGCAGTAAAATCCCATTCGATTCGCAATATAAATACATGTCCACCCTTTATCACCTGGGCGACGAAGAGGTGATGTTAATCACCGGTGCGCCGGACGTCCTTTTCCGTCTTTGCCAGCACCAGCAGACCCAAAACGGGCTGGAGCCGTTCAACCTGCACTATTGGGAAGAGAAGATTGAAGAGTATGCGCGCGAGGGATTGCGCATGGTGGCTGCGGCCTGGAAACCGGCCGCCAGCGGGCAGCGCGAGCTGACGCATGCGGATCTGCAAGAAGGGGTCATACTGCTCGGCATTGCGGGCATGATGGATCCCCCGCGCCCGGAAGCCATTTCGGCCATTGCCGACTGCTTGCAGGCGGGCATTCGCGTGAAAATGATTACCGGGGATCATCCACAAACGGCGATGAGCATTGGACAGATGCTGGGTATTGGCAACGCGGCGAGCGCCATTACCGGGCGCGAGCTGGAGGCGATGGACGACCACCAGCTGAGCGAGGCGGCGCAAAAATACGATATCTTTGCCCGAACCAGCCCGGAAGATAAATTCCGCCTGGTGCAGGCGCTGCAAAGTAAGCAGGAAGTGGTCGGAATGACCGGGGACGGGGTGAACGATGCGCCTGCGCTGAAGCGGGCGGATGTCGGCATCGCGATGGGGATCAAAGGTACTGAAGTCACCAAAGAAGCCGCCGATATGGTGTTAACGGATGATAACTTTGCCACCATTGCCCGGGCGGTCCATGAAGGGCGTCGGGTCTACGACAACCTGAAAAAGACCATTTTGTTCGTTATCCCGAGCAACATCGCCCAGGCCCTGCTGATCATTATTGCCCTGCTGGCGGGGAACCTGATCCCGTTAACACCGGTACTGATCCTGTGGATGAACATGGCAACCTCGGCAACGCTGTCGTTTGGCCTGGCGTTTGAAGCGGGTGAGAAGGACATCATGAACCGGCCGCCGCGTAAGTCTAACCTGCATGTGATGGACGGATATGCCATCTGGCGAGTGGTGTTTGTCGGACTGATGATTGCCATCAGCGCCTTTGTGCTGGAGGCCTGGCTGCAACCACGCGGTTACTCGCCGGAGTTCATCCGCACCGTGTTGCTGCAAACGCTGGTCACCGCCCAGTGGTTTTACATGCTCAACTGCCGCGTCACCGACGGTTTCTCCCTGAGTAAAGGTCTGCTGGCTAATAAGGGGATATGGATCGTGAGCGGCGTACTTCTGGCCCTTCAGCTTCTGATCATCTATGCGCCGTTCATGCAAATGCTGTTCGGTACCGAAGCGCTACCGTTCCGCTACTGGATCATTACCTGCCTGATTGGGTTTGCGATGTTCATGATTGTTGAAGCAGAAAAAGTCCTTACCCGGAGATGGCGCACGACGAAAAGATGACTGAATGAGCAGGCTAAGCCTGCCCACCGGCAGGCTTTCTCTTTGACTGAGTACAGAACACTATGATTCGATTTGCCTCGTTCGTTTTTACGCTTGGTATTCTGGTTCCCGCTGCATCTGCTGTAACCTACCCCCTCCCTCCCGAGGGCAGCCGCCTGGTGGGGGCGCCGATCACCATCACCGTGCCTGAGGGCAATACTCTGCCGCTCGAAGCGTTTGCAGCGCAGCACGGACAGGGGTTGAGCAATATGCTGGAAGCCAACCCGGGGGTGGATCCGTTTTTACCGCGAGCCGGAACACAGCTTGCGGTGCCGCAGCAGCTTATTCTGCCGCCAACGGTGCGCGAGGGAATTGTGGTGAACGTCGCGGAAATGCGACTTTACTATTATCCACCCGGCAGCAACACGGTTGAGGTGCTGCCTATTGGCATCGGTCAGGCCGGGCGCGAAACGCCGCGTAACTGGGTAACCGCCGTTGAGCGCAAACAGGAAGGCCCAACCTGGTCACCCACGCCAAATACGCGACGCGCTTACGCGAAGGAAGGGAAAACGTTGCCCGCGTTCGTTCCCGCCGGGCCGGATAACCCGATGGGGCTGTATGCCCTTTATATCGGCAGGCTGTACGCGATCCACGGTACCAACTCAAATTTCGGCATTGGTCTGCGCGTCAGCCAGGGCTGCATTCGCCTGCGTAATAACGATATCAAATACCTGTTCGATAACGTTTCGGTGGGGACGCGGGTACAGCTTATCGATCAGCCCGTAAAAGTGACCACGGAGCCGGACGGTAGCCGTTGGGTAGAGGTTCACGAGCCGCTTTCACGCAATCGCGCGGAATTTGAATCGACAAATAAGGTGCCGCTGCCCATTTCAGCCGCACAAAGGACGCAGCTGATAAGTGAAGGGGCGGGCGCTGAACTGGAACGGCGGTCGGGGATGCCGGTGAAGCTTGCTATGACTGGTAGCGCTTCGCTTGCCGGGCCTTGAGTACCGTAGGTCGGGTAAGCGGAGCGCCACCCGACAAACTTACCGAACGCAGAAAAGCAAAAAGCCTGCTTTAAAAGCAGGCTTTTCAAATTTGGCTCCTCTGACTGGACTCGAACCAGTGACATACGGATTAACAGTCCGCCGTTCTACCGACTGAACTACAGAGGAATCGTGTGAACGGGGCGCATATTATCGACCTCCGTACGCCTTGTCAAAGGATGGATCGCCCACTTCAGACTGTTTGCTGACAAAACCAGCAAAGTGACGTTTTTGCCAACGGAATGCACCATTATTGTGCAGATATACCCCGAATGGGGCAGATCGGAAACCGTTGTCCCCGTCTCAAAAAAGGCATCAGTGATTGGCTTTCCTTATTTTCAGCCGCTTAGCAGAGACATACACCCGCTGCAAAAAACTGGCATCCATATTGCAAAACCTGTTTAACAACACAGCCGTTACCGGCACGCTATTTTCGAACAGGGGGCAACATGAACTTAAGACGACTGAAATACTTCGTAAAAATCGTCGATATCGGCAGCCTGACCCAGGCGGCTGAAGTGCTGCATATCGCGCAGCCTGCGCTGAGCCAGCAGGTCGCGACTCTGGAAGGCGAAATGGACCAGCAACTGTTGATCCGCACCAAGCGCGGCGTAACGCCTACCGAAGCGGGAAAAATTTTATATACCCATGCCCGCACGATCCTGCGTCAGTGTGAACAGGCGCAGCTGGCCGTGCACAATGTGGGTCAGACCCTGAGTGGCCATGTCTCCATCGGGCTGGCGCCGGGAACGGCCGCATCGTCGGTAACCATGCCGCTGCTTCAGGCGGTGCGCGCAGAGCTACCGGAAGTGCTGGTTTATCTGCATGAGAACAGTGGTTCCGTGCTCAATGACAAACTGCTCAACGGTCAGCTGGATATGGCGGTGCTGTACGATCGCTCCCCGGTTGCCGGGATTACCAGCCAGCCGCTGCTGAAGGAAGATCTTTATCTGGTCGGTACCCGTGATTGCCCTGGCCAGAGCATTGATTTAACCGCTGTGGCAGAGATGAACCTGTTTCTGCCGCGCGACTACAGTGCCGTGCGCGTGCGCGTTGACGAAGCCTTCTCGCTGCGCCGTCTGACGGCGAAGATCATCGGCGAGATTGACTCCATCTCCACGCTGACTGCCGCCATTGCCAGCGGCATGGGTGTAACGGTTCTGCCCGAGTCTGCCGCACGTTCACTGTGCAGCGCGGCAAACGGCTGGATGGCCCGTATCACCACGCCATCCATGAGCTTACCGCTGTCGTTAAATATGTCCGCGCGCGGCTCCCTGTCACCGCAGGCGCAGGCGGTGAAAGAGATCCTGATGTCTCTGGTCAGTAAGCCGTCGCTGGAAAATCGCGAGCTGCAACTGGTCAGCTGATATTCCAAATAAGCATAAGATGCTGGTTTTTATTATTTGTTCTCCAGCCCGGCTGACTCTAACAATAGCCTTATGTCAGATGCGCCGGAGTGAATTGTGAATTTCCAGCAACTTAAAATTATTCGTGAGGCGGCCAGGCGGGATTACAACCTGACCGAAGTCGCCAATATGCTTTACACCTCTCAGTCGGGCGTCAGCCGGCATATCCGCGAGCTGGAGGAGGAGTTAGGCATTGAGATTTTTATCCGTCGCGGCAAGCGCCTGCTGGGTATGACCGAGCCAGGCAAGGCATTGCTGACCATCGCTGAGCGCATTCTCAACGAGGCCAGCAACGTTCGCCGGCTGGCGGATCTCTTTACCAACGACGCTTCCGGTGTGCTGACTATCGCCACCACCCATACACAGGCGCGCTACAGTCTTCCGACGGTTATCAAAGCATTTCGTGAGATCTTCCCGGACGTACGTCTCGAACTGATCCAGGGCACGCCGCAGGAAATCGAAGTGCTGCTGCATAACGGCGGGGCCGATATCGGTATCGCCAGTGAACGGCTGAGCAACGACCCGCTGCTGGTGGCGTTCCCGTGGTTCCGCTGGCACCACAGCCTGCTGTTACCCGCCGATCACCCGCTGAATCAGGTTTCGCCGTTGACGCTGGAAGAGATCGTCAAATGGCCGCTGATTACCTACCGGCAGGGCATTACCGGGCGCTCGCGCATTGATGAAGCGTTCAAGCGTAAAGGGCTCACGCCGGACGTGGTGCTGAGCGCGCAGGATTCCGACGTGATCAAAACCTACGTCGAGTTAGGGCTGGGGATTGGCCTGGTGGCCGAGCAGTCTGGCGGAGAATATGAGGCCGGAAATCTGGTGCGTCTGGATACGCGTCACCTGTTCGATGCGAATACCGTCTGGCTGGGGCTAAAGCGCGGGCAGCTTCAGCGTAACTACGTGTGGCGTTTTATTGAGCTATGCAACGCGGGGCTGTCGGTGGATGAGATCAAACGCCAGGTGATGGAGCCGGAAGAGGTGGCGATTGATTATCAGATTTAGTCGCTAATCAGTAGGCCGGGTAAGGCGCAGCCGCCACCCGGCAAACTTACCGAACCCACAAAAGCAAAAAGCCTGCTTTAAAAGCAGGCTTTTCAAATTTGGCTCCTCTGACTGGACTCGAACCAGTGACATACGGATTAACAGTCCGCCGTTCTACCGACTGAACTACAGAGGAATCGTGTGAACGAGGCGCATATTATCGACCTGCGTGCGCCTTGTCAAAGGGGAAAACACCGTTTTTGTTCGTTTGTCGACAATTTCAGCAAACCGATGATTTAATAGCAAATTTGCTTTCAAATTGCACAGCAAATCGCGCCGCCCGCAGACAGACGGCGCGCAGGATCAGAACAGAACGGAGTAGTTCAGACCAAACGTACGTCCACGGCCTTTATAAGTATAAAGACCCGGTGCGCCGTAGGTTGGGCTATACAGCCCCGGTGCGCGCTGGCCCCAGGCGGTGGTGTAGTCTTTGTCCAGCAGGTTCTCCACGCTGAAGCTGACTTTGCCCACCGGCAGGGCGTAGCTACCCAGGAAATCAACGGTGTTATAGCCATCAATCTTCTTACCGTCGGCGTCAGACACGTCAAAGGTTTGTGTGCTCTGCACGCGTAGCGTCCAGTCGCCCGGCGCCCAGTTGACCCATGCGCTGGCTTTAGACGGGCTGGCGCTGTCGACCGTCAGCTTCTCCCATTTCCCGTTTTCACGCGTTTCGGACTTGATGGCGTTAAAGTTCGCCCCGGTGCTCCAGTCGCTGTCGGTGAAGAAATAGTCCACCTGGCCTTCAACCCCATAGATACGACGTTTGTCGTCCTCCAGGTTGATGGTCATGTCGCTCTTGTTGATGGTGATGGTTTTATCCGAGAGCGAGTAGTATGCCGCCACCTGAGTACGCAGGTTATCGCCGGTGAAGCGCCAGCCGAGCTCGTAAGCATTGACCTTAATCCCGTCCAGCGTTGAGTCGTTCACATTGACGCTATTTTGCAGACGATAGTGACCATCGACCAGCTGATAGGTGCCGGAGCCGTAGTACTTCGCCAGGTCCGGGATCTCGAAGCCCTGGGAGAAGTTAAACCACAGCTGTTGCTGTTCGGTCAGACGTCCAAGGATCCCGGCGTTAAACAGGAAGTTGTTGTAGTCGGTTTTCCCGCCCGGCACCGCGTCAGCGGAGGTGGCTTTGCCCGTGGCGATTGCCTGCTGCTGGGCGTAACCGACAAAATCGTCCACCTTGTTTTCGGTGTACTGATAACGCACGCCGCCGCTCAGGGTGATGGCGTCAATGTCATAGCTGGCTTGCAGGAACGGCGCGAGGTTGGTAATGCTGTAACCCGGATAACGGCCCACGTTGTAGGCATTGTCCAGCTCCATGCCGCCGCTCGCCGCCGCTTTGCTTAAGTCGAAGAACTGCTGGTTGGCATCGAACGTTTCATGGTCGGCATCCACGCCCCAGGTGAGGGTCAGGTCGTCCATCGGCTTGCTGTTCAGCGTCAGCTTGCCGCCGTAAAAATCGGTTTTCTGCTGGGACGCGCCAATGCTGGTCACCGCGCCTTTGCTCAGCGTCGGGAACGGGTAGTAGGTCAGGCTCTCGTCACGGTAGTAAATCTGCGCAACCAGATCCTGACCCCAGAAATCGGTGTTCGAGTATTGCAGGTTGATCAGGTGACGCTCTGTGCCCGGGATACGGTCAGAGTTCAGGTTGTCTTTGTTATAGGCTTTGGCATCGCCCGTGACCGCAGCGAAATTCTCCCCAAGGAACAGGCCGTGCTTGCCGTCAGATTCGCTCTTGTAGTACTGCGTGGTTAACTGGAGCTGCTGATGATCGTCGATGTTGATGGTGCCTGTCCCCATCACGTCGATACGGTCGGAATACTGCAAGCCGGTCTGGGTGTTATCGATAATCACCTCGTCGCCGTTGCCGTCATACCAGCCGCCGTAGCGCTGATAGGAGACCGACAGACGGCCAGAGGCGTTGTCATTGCCGCCGCTCACGGCTGCGGAGACGTTCTCATCATGGTCGTTATGGCTGTTAAACCCGCTTTTTGCCCCGGTCTGGAACTCCACTTCGGTCTCCGGCTGGCCTTTTTTGGTGACGATGTTCACCAGCCCGCCGGTACTGCCGCCGCCGTACAGCGAGGTGGCGCCGGAGATCACTTCGATGCGGTCAATGTTGAACGGATCGATAGAGTCGAGCTGGCGGCTGTCGCTGCGGGACGAGTTCAGACGTACGCCGTCCACCATCACCATCATGGAGCGACCGCGCAGGTTCATGCCGTAATTGGTACGTCCCTGGCTGCTGACGTCCATGCCGGGGATCAGCTGGGCCAGAACGTCTTTAATCTCTTTCCCGCCCTGAACCTGCTGCTCAATTTCCGCCCGCTCAATAACCCAGGTGGTTTGCGCCATCTCTGCCACGCTGCGATGTGCCCGGCTGGCGGAGACCACAATATCTTCTTCCTTTTGTTCTTCCGCCCACGCAGAGGTAGAAAGCATGGCAAGCAAGCACGGATTTAAAACCCAAAGATGAGAACGTTTCATTGTTATGTTGATCCTGAATGTGTGTGTCAGTACTCGGTGGTCTTTATTAATGATTTAAAAACCTGGCTGCTCTCCGGGCTGGTGGTGCTCCGCCAGTGGATCACGCCGGGGGTGGTTGCCAGCTCAAACGGCTCGTCATCGTGAGCGCGATTCAAAATTCGCGCCGCGCGCCAGGCCATCAGGCTGAGCTGGGGTTCGGCAATACCGAGACGGTGCATCCCGGCATTCACGGCAAACAGGCGGTTGCTCTGCGGGCCGTCCCATTCAAGGGTAAAATCGTTGTTGATGCAGAAGGCTTCATCCTCATCCAGACGCAGTCGGGAAGAGAGCGGGGCGAGAAAAGCAGGCTGCACGGCGCGGTAGCCGGTGGCGAAAATCACCACGTCGCTTTCAAGCTGTTCGCGCCCGCCGTCCAGGTGATGCTGGATGCTGAGGCGAGGTCCGGTTTCCTGGCGCGTCAGCGCCGTCACCGAGCGGGACGGCATCAGGTGCGCCCAGGGTTTTTCACGCAGCACTTCGAAACGGTGGTACATGGCGCGGTAAATCGCCAGCAGGGACTCGGTGGTGATCCCGTCGGAGGTCATTTTCTACTCCTGCAACATCTGACGTCGGGCGTCGTCACCGAGGGTCGAGAAGCTGTCCACATACTCTGGCGTGAAATACTCGTTAGCAAACGCGGCTTCATCCAGCGCGTTGTAGTTGTTGCGGCGCGACACCCAGTTGAGGCTCAGCGGCTGGCCCCATTCCCCACGGAAGATATTCAGGAACAGATCCGCACCGCTCTGGCCGCCGCCGACGACGGTGACGCGCTTGCCCGCTAAATCCGGCGTGCGCAGCATCATTTCGCTGGCGTGGAAGCAGGTATCGTCCTGCGCGGTGACGCAGTCTGGCAGATTGATCTGCTTCCCAATCCCCACGCAGACGTGCCGCGCCAGGAAGCGATCCCGCTGGGTCACGATCTCAAACAGGCCGTTTTGCTCATCAAAGCTGACCTGCTGTACCTGCTGGCTGAAGGCCAGGTTGGTGAGGTTATCCGCCGCCCAGCACAGGTAGTCGGCAAACTCCTCGCGCGACACGGTGCGCTGCTCGGTGGTGAGGAAACGGTAGAACTTTTTGCGCTGTACCAGGTAGTTCAGGAAGCTGTGGCGGTTGGTTGGCTCTACGGCGCTGACCAGATCCTTCAGGAAGCTGGTCTGCATATGGCAGTCCGGCACCATCATCCCCGGGTGCCATGAGAAGTGCGGCTTGCGTTCAAGAAACAGCGAGCTAAAACCGTCCAGCCCCTCCGCCAGCGCGGCAATACTGAGGTTGAACGGACCGATACCAATGCCGATGAAATCATAGGTTTTCATTGCGCTGACTCCCGGGAGACCAGAAAAAGAGGGTTATCAAGATCGCAGACGTAGTTCGGCAGCATGCGGCTGCCGCCGTCGTGTTCAGAGAAGGTCAGTTTGACCGGGTTGAGGATCACGCGAATAATCTGCGGCTTAAACAGGTCGAACTTCGCGAAGCGCGCCGCAAGATCCGGATGGGCGGCCATATAACGATGTAACACCAGCGCCAGGATCTGATAGAAGCGGGTTTCATTCACGCCGCATTGCAGGGTGAGGCGGGATATAAAGCGCAGCACCGTGACAAAGTTGCCGGTTTGCAGGTCGTGGATGATGTAATCCGCGCTGAGGCGCGCCGTCACCGCTTTTACCTGCTCCGGCAGGCTCTGCGCCTGCGGGAAATCTTCATCCACCAGGCGCATATCGCCCTGGAAATCCTTCAGCAAAATGCGCTGCGGAACGTAATCTTTCATCACCAGCGTGACGTTCTGGCCGTGGGCGATGAGCGCCACCCCGTAGCGACAGAGCAGGTGATAGAAGGGGATCACCGTCGCCTCAAACAGCTTTTCCAGCCATGCGTCAGCGGTTAACCCCGAGCGTTTGATCCATGCGTCAATCAGCGGGCGCCCCTGATTATCGGTTTCCATCAGCGCCGCCATCAGCACCGCCTGTTCACCATCCTGTAAATAGCAGGATGGGTTCTCGCGCCAGATCACCCCCAGCATCTCCTGATAGCGGTACGGCGCCTCAGGCAATGCGGCATAACCCGGATGCGACAGATATCCGGCAGCGGGTTCGCCAAGCACCTGCGCCCCGGAGCGAATCAGCGTGGCATCGCTGGCAAACTGCTGCTGTAGCCAACGCGAGGCCAGCGGACCGGCGGCAATATACTTGCCCGGAATACCGCGATAGCAGGAGGTGTTGTAGATGGTCAGCGGCAGCTTGATGTCATACGGCGCGCGACGGCTGGCGTTGGTCAGCGTGCGCAGGGACTGCTGCGCCAGATACTCATCGCCGAACTCACCCAGCTCCACCATTTCACCGCGTGCGAGCTGCGCCAGGAAATGAATGGCAATTTTTTGCTGCCACTGCCACGGGTGCAGCGGCACCGGCAGCCAGCTATCATCCAGATCCAGCTCCTGCCAGCGGGCGTCGAACCGCTCGCGCTCGGCATCGTCCATGGCGCTGGAGAGCAGGGCGTTAATATCGCAATCGGCGTCGCTGCTCCAGACCAGACGATCGCGCTGCACGGCGACCCAGTGCAGGCGAAAACGCCCGCGATATTCCGGCGCGTACAGGCGCAGGGCATCCAGCCCCCAGCCGCGGCGTCCCTTATTGAAAATAAACTTCGGGTGACCGCGCATCAGGCACTGTAGCTCGTCCGGGTCAAGGTGGATCAGCGCATCGGCATCCAGCGTTTCACGCGCCTGCAACAGCTGCATGTCGCCCCGCAGCGTGGCGTAGAGATCTTCCATGTGCTCCGCCGTTTGCGCGTCGCTCATCTCCAGTACGGTGGCCAGTTGCAGCAGCGCGTTTTCCGCTTCGACCGCCGCGCCGCTGGTGGTGGTCAGGGTATCAGGGTCAATATGCAGCCAGCCCCAGATCCCACGCGTGGCGCGAAACTGCCAGGTCGCGTTGCCCATACTGATGCGCCAGTAGTCCGCCGAAACCGGCTCGGCGCGCAGGGTGCGTTCATATTCCAGTTCGGCGAGGATCTTCGCCACCATCTCGCGGTTCACTTTCTGCCAGAGCGCGTTCACAGTTCCACCTCGTGGAAGAAGCGATGACGCTCGCTCATGATGAGGCGGGAGCGTTTGTGCGGGAAGTCGAACTCTTTCACCGTGTCGAAACCGGCGGACGCCAGATGGCGGAACAGACGCTGGTTGTCGAAGCGCGGTTCCGCCACAATGCGCGCCGTGCGCGGTTCATCGAGATACAGATAGTGGCTCAGGCCGCGCAGCCAGCTGCGGATATACTGCGCTCCGCGCCAGTTCTCTTCGCCCACCAGCATATGCAGCCCGCGGTCAAAGGGCTGCCAGCGATAGTGGCGGCCAATGCGGTCTTCCGCCGCCCAGTAGAGTTCAAAATAGCCGAATGGCTGATCGTCAAAGCAGCCGATCACCGGGTAACAATAGGTCGAGTCGAGCTGACGGCGCAGGTAGTTTTCCTGCTCGGCCTGCGTGCCCGCCATCTCCCAGAAAGCGTTCACGCGTGGGGTGTTCATCCAGCGGGTAAAACGCTCGCCGTCCAGCGCCACGTCCGCCACGCGGAAGCTCAGGGTGCGCTTAATCTGCGGATCGTAACGGCGATACACCTCGCCCTGCGGGCGGTGAGGGCGCAGCGGGAAGTACAGCTGACGGCTTTCATCAAACTGCATTCCGCCGCTCGCCTGCGGGCGTTCGCCTTTCAGCCACAGCGGCTGCTGCCAGAAAATTTCACGCGCCAGATAATCTCCGTGAACGAGGCTAAACAGCGCCTGCGCCTGAGGTTCATCCTGCCAGGCTGCCCACGGCAGGGTAATGCCGGTCAGGGCGGGCGCGGCAACAAACAGCTGGTCGAGGGCGTCCACCAGCCAGCCGTCCGGGAGCCCGGTCAGCCGCTCCAGCACCGCGCTGCCGTCGAGACCCAGCGTCAGCGGCAGGTTTTGTTCCGTGACCGTGCAGCGAAAGCCGTAGCCGGAATGGACGATATTCGCGTTTGCCATCACGCCTTCTCCTTATAAAACGGGTTGCTAAAGTCGAAATAGATCACCGCCGGATCGACGATGGTGTTTTCGTTGCGATCGTGCAGGTAGCAGAAGAAGTTGCCTTTACAGTTCCAGGTCGGGCTGTCGAGCACATAATCAAGGCAGCGGGTCTGCTTCGCCGTCGTGCGCAGTTCGGCCAGCGCGTCACGCACGCGGGACATCAGGTTCTCTTCGCTGTCGAAACCGGCAGCGGCGAGCGCGGCGGTGACGGCAAGGGTAGAGTTCAGCAGCAGGTAATAAGGGAAGTAGCGCAGCAGCTGGCTCTCACCGAAGCGGTTTTCAACTTCGGTTTCACCTGCCTCATTCAGCCACGCGTCGGCCCCTTCGGTCCAGGCGCTGCCCTGGCAGTCACGGTAGATCAGCCCAACGGGGAAATCCTGCTGCATCTCAACGAGGATATTTTGCTGGTGCGCCAGCAGGACCAGACCGTAGTCCGCCTCGGCGCTGAACAGCGGAAGCAATACGCGGTCGCAGTAGGCATCCAGCCAGCAGCGCGCGGCCTGGGCGAGGGGTAAGTCCAGACGCTGGCTCAGACGACGCACCGCCGCGGCGAGCAGGCTGTCGCCGCCGTCCGGCGCGGCCTGGGTCAGGCTCACCAGCACGTTGGTTTGCGTTTCAGGGGTATCGAACAGCAGATTGACGCGCAGGGCCATCAGGCTCTCTTCCTGAATGACGCCGTGCTCATCGCGCAGCCCCGCCCAGCCGTCTTCCTGCATCACACGCATGGTCGGGTAGCGCGCCTGAAGTTCCTGCCAGCGTGCCGTTTTCGCCAGCCGCGCCAGGCGCATGCCGCGCTTAACCTCTTTCACCGACAGCGTGCGCACGGAGTTGGTCAGGCGCACGCTCAGGGAGAATTTAATCATGTCGCTGTTGGTTTCACTGTACAGCGAGCGGGAAGAGCTGGTGGGTAGCCATGGCGCACCGGCTTCGCCCAGATCGCGCAGGGCGCCTTTTTCTACCAGACGCTGGCACCAGTCCTGCTCCAGCAGATAGTCGGCCTGCCACGGGTGCATCGGCAGCAGCCAGGAGGTGTCGGTGAAGTGACCGAGAAGAGCCGGCGCGCTCTGCGCTGCAAAGCGCAGCAGACGTTCCCGCAGGGAGACATTCAGGCTGTCGCCGGTAATCAGCTCATGCTCAACCGCAAACCAGCGCAGCGGGAAGCGGGAGGCGAAATCCGGCAGATAGCGACGCGCCTCGGCCTCGTTAAACGGCTCGTGCGACTTTGGGGCAGGATGAAAAGCATGGCCGACCAGCAGCGCCTGTTCCGCTTCGGCAAAGGTCAGCGGCTTATCGCGCAGGTTTGCCCAGTTGTGGCGTAAATCAATGGCCTGCCAGGTGTGTGTATGGCTTTCCAGGACGCGCTGCTTAAAGCGAGCCAGCGTATCGGCATCCAGAGCGCCTTTAACCGTCTCTTTTTCAATAATTAAATCAATCAGTTGATGGAATGTGACCGTGTCACCGCCGTCGCTGTCGGCCTGAATCAGCGTTGCCGGGAAACGATACTGGTGATGCTGTGTGGGGGAGAAATAGCGTACCGGAACCCGAATGGCCTGGGTTGGGGAGAGCGGGATATGAATCAGTGATAACTCATCCGCACGGGTTGCGGGAAGATAGTGCCAGTCCTTCGTTTCGCGCAGCAGCGCGTTCAAAAAACACTGGGCCGCAACATCTGTACCGGCGGAGCGGGGCAGAGTACGCATAGTTGTACCTCATTCCATGACTGATAATAATTCTCGTTATGATATTCATTCTGTTTACAGTGGCAACTATTTTTGCAATATTTGTTTTCATAAACTTCATAATTTCCACACATTTATTGACATTATCTTCACAATTTTATGCGCACCCGTACCGAGAATCTCACTGACGTTGTGGCCCCCAAAGCTAACTGGCCCCTGGCACTGGGCGCCGGTTTATTAGGTATTGGACAAAACGGTTTGCTGGTCATGCTGCCGCAGCTGGTCTCCCTGACCGGATTGTCGCTCTCCGTCTGGGCCGGGCTGTTGATGTTCGGCTCGATGCTCTTTTTACCCGCATCGCCCTGGTGGGGACGCCAGAGCGAGCGGCACGGCTGTAAGATCGTTATGCTGGCCTCGCTGGGCGGCTACTTGGCGAGCTTCGTCGTGATGGCGCTGGTAGTCTGGGCGATGGCGAACGGCGCGCTGAATGCCCTCTGGGGAATGGCGGGCCTGGTTCTGTCGCGCATGCTGTACGGCCTGACGGTATCAGGGCTGGTGCCTGCGGCCCAGACGTGGGCCATTCAACGCGCGGGGTTGGATAAAAGGATGGCGGCGCTGGCGACGATAAGCTCTGGCCTGAGCTGCGGGCGTCTGCTGGGACCGCCTCTTGCCGCGCTGATGCTCGGCGTCAGCCCGGTCGCACCGCTCTGGCTGATGGCGCTGGCGCCGTTGATCGCGCTGCTGCTGGTGCTGCGCGAAGCCGCCGATCCCCCGCTGCCGCCGGTGGCGCACCAGTCGACGCGGTTACAGGCCTCCATGCTGCCTTTCCTGGTGCTGGCGCTGCTGCTGGCAGCGCTGGTCAGCCTGATGCAGCTTGGCTTATCGCCGCATCTTCATCCGTTATTCAATGGCGATGCCGTGCAAATCAGCCATCATGTCGCGCTATTGCTGAGTCTGGCCGCCCTGGCGACCCTGGCGCGCAGTTTCTGGTGGTACGCCCGCAGCATTTTACCCCGAGAGTTTTACTCTTAATTGCCGCAGTGCTGATGGTGGCGGGTCTTGGGCTGATGTCTCTCGCCAGTTTAGCCCTGTTCTACGTGGGCATTGTCATCACTTCGCTGGGGGCCGCCATGGCAACGCCGGGATACCAGCTTTTGCTCAACGATCGGCTGACGACGGGCAAAGGCGCAGGGGTGATCGCCACCAGCCATACGCTGGGCTACGGGGCCAGCGCGCTGCTGGTACCCGTGGTGACGCGCTTTTACGGTGAGCAGTTTTTGATTACTGCCGCATGGGGAATGGCACTGCTGTTTCTCGCGGTGAGCGTGTGGGTACGATCGACCGATCGTACCCCTTAAACATTAGTGGAACGGATGAGAGGATGTGCTTGCTGCGTCCTCACTTTGCCGCAGACGCTGGAGTGGATCCTGCTGATAAAACTGGCAAAAACGCTGCCACAGCGCCGGGAAGCGCGGGGCAAAAAGCTCAGGTGCGCTAAAGAAATACTCGGACAGCACCGCAAAACACTCGGCGGGATCGGTCGCGGCGTAGGCATCAATGCTGGCCGCGCTTTCACCCACCAGGTCGATCTCATCCTGAATGTTTTCCATCGCCGCGTGCAGGTCGTGCTCCCATCCCGCGACTTCACGCAGCGGGATCAGCGGCACGCCGCTGGCGCGATCGCCGTTACGGGTATCCAGCTTATGCGCCACTTCGTGAATGATCAGGTTGAAGCCCGAGGCATCGAACGAGTCTTGAATATCCAGCCAGTTGAGGATGATTGGCCCTTGCTGCCAGCTCTGCCCGGACTGCACCATACGCTGGTTGTGCACCAGCCCGATGTCATCCTCCCACTCATCATCGACGATGAACGGCGCCGGGTAGATCAGCACTTCGTGGAAGCCATCCAGCCATTCGATACCCAGCTCCAGCACCGGCAAGCAGAAGAGCAGGGCGATGCGCGAATTTTTAAGCGGATCCAGTTCGAAGCCCTGTAGCGGTACCAGCCGTTTTTGCTGTAAAAAACGCTCGGCCAGCTGAATCAGCTTTGATTGCTCTTCAGGCAAGAGATTCGCCAGCACGGGGATCGCCAGAGCCTCATCCCAGGGGAGCGCCATATTTCGACCAGCGTCGTTCGTTTTCCAGGGCCACTTAATCATCGCTTTGCTCGTTACTCGCACGTGAACAAAATGGAAAGGTCAGGGGCTGTTAGCATGCCAACATACTCTGTTAAGCAGTATGACACTCCTCATCGGCTGCATGCAGAGTGGCGGCCTGTTTAAGAGGAATCCAGCCCGCATAAACTATCACTATGTGCCGTCAGGTTGATAGCGCTTTAGGGGTATCCCCTTCATTTTGTGAAGTATGTCGTGCGCGGCTATGATAAATCTCTTCTTACCCTACCGTGCTTAAGGATCCCGTCAGTATGCCCGTCAATTTTGACCTCAACGATCTCTATGCCTTCCGCGCTTTACTGGAATACGGCAATTTCCGTCTTGCGGCAGAATCTATCTGCCTTTCCCAGTCGGCGTTGAGTCGCAGAATTGAAAAGCTGGAGGCGGCACTGGGGACAAAACTGTTCGACAGAACCACCCGGCGCGTCACGCTGACCCTGTATGGACAGACCTTTGCCGACCGGTGCGGGCAACTGCTTGCTGACGTGGAGTCCATGCTTTCGGATATCGATAAGGCCAGCGAAGAGCGCACGGGGCTGATCACCGTGGCGACGGTGCCGTCAGCCGCCTGTTACTTTATGCCGGATGTGATCCGCCGCTTTCAGTCCCGTTACCCCCGCGTGCGCATAAAACTGATCGACAGCAGCGCCGGAAATGTTATCGAGGCCGTCACCCGCGGACAGGCGGATTTTGGTATTTGCTTTGCCCGGAGTTTGCAGCCCGACATCGAGTTTGTCCCGCTGGTGGAGGATGTCTACGTGGCCGCCTGCCGACGCGACAGCCCGCTTGCAAAAAGAAAAAGCCTGACGTGGCAGGCTTTTTATCAGCAGGATTATATCGGTCTGGATAAGACCTCCGGCAACCGCAATCTTCTCGACCAGCGGGTCGGGCATATTCGGCCTGAGCGCCCCAGCATCTGCGAAACGCGGCACGTGACGACCATGCTGGGGATGGTTGAAGCCGGGATCGGCATTGCGGCCGTTCCCGCCATGTCAATGCCCCGCGCAGAGCATTCGCTGCTGACGTCGGTACCTTTAACCGAGCCTGAAGTCAGGCGAACCGTGGGGCTGATCCGCCGCCGCGGTCGGATCCAGTCCTATATTGCTGCCGAACTCGAAACGCTGATTACCGAGCAGTATCGCGAGGTGCACTGACGGGCGTTAAGCCCGTTGCCGTAATGACGCTGGCGGCCTGTGGCGAGGCGAGAAAAGTCAGCAGCGCTTTTCCCTGTTCAGGATGGTCGGCCTTCTGCGTTACGGCTCCGGCGAAACGGGTAATGTACTGAATGTCGTCAGGCAACTTACCGACAAACGTCACCCCCGGGACCGGCAGAAGCTCGCTCACCTGCTGAAAGCCGAGGTCGTATTTCCCTTTTGCCACTTCAGACGCCACCGGGATACGCTCAACCCGGTGCGCTTTATCGTGGACCTGGCCGTCTATGCCCAGCTTACGGAACAGCTGGCTCTCAACATACCGGCCGCTGGCGCTGTCGGAATAAGCCATGGAATGCGCCTTCAGCAGCGTTTGCCGCAGGGCAGGCACCGTACTGATATCCGGCACCGGCGCGCCCGCTTTGACGACCATCCCGACGGGCGAATCCGCCAGCTCCACGCGGGAGCCCGCCGCCGTCCTGCGATCCTGTTCCAGTTTCGCCAGCGCATCGCCCACCATAATCACCACGTCCGCTTTTTCGCCCCGGGCGAGCCGGGCCGGAATGGCCTGCGGCGTTTTGCCCATCGACGGGCCGGAGATCACAATGAGCCTGTCGCCGCTTTGCGCTTCGTACTGCGGCGTCAGCTTCTCCAGCGCCGCTTTGAAGCCGCCAGAAATCATCACCGTCACATCCTGCGCAAGCGCGCCCGCGCTGAGGGTGGCGAAGGTCAGGGCGGCAATCACCGTTCTGAATGTAAGCATGAGGGATCACTCCTTAACGGCAGTTTGCAGGATTAACGTGCGACGACGATAGAGATAGAGCGTTGCCAGCAGGGCGCAAACGGCGGCAAAGCTCATCCAGTAGCCCGGGGAGGCTTTGTCGCCGGTGTACTCAATTAAGGCGGTCGAAATCACCGGCGTGAAACCGCCAAAAACCGCCGTTGCCAGGCTGTAAGCCAGCGAGAAGCCCGCCACGCGCACCTCTGCTGGCATGATCTCAGTCAGGGCCGGGATCATCGCGCCGTTATACAGACCGTAGAGGAAAGAGAGCCACAGCAGCACGGTCAGCATCATTGAGAAGCTCGGAGCTGCCGCCAGCATCGTCAGCGCCGGATAGCTGGTTGCCAACGCCAGCAGCGTCATGGCGATCAGCACCGGTTTACGCCCGAAGCGATCCGACAGCGCGCCGCCCACCGGCAGCCAGATGAAGTTGGACACCGCCACCAGCAGCGTGACCAGAAGACTGTCCGACGCGCTGAGCATCAGGACTTTTTTACCGAAGGTCGGCGCGTAAACGGTGATCAGGTAAAACGCGGTGGTGGTCATCGCCACCATCAGCATGCCCGCGACGACGACCGGCCAGTTGGCGAGCAGCGTTGTGAAGACCTGACGCATCGCCAGATGGTGGCGACGGGCGCTGAATTCCTCGGTCTCTTCGAGCTTGCGGCGCAGGAAAAAGATGAACGGCACAATCAGACAGCCAAACAGGAACGGAATACGCCACCCCCATTCGCGAATGGCACTCTCTTCCAGCACCACATTCAGCGCGAAACCCATCGCCGCCGCGATCATAATGGCGACCTGCTGGCTACCTGACTGCCAGCTGGTGTAGAAACCCTTGCGGCCCGGCGTGGCGATCTCCGCCAGATAAACCGAAACCCCGCCCAGCTCGGCACCTGCCGAAAAACCCTGCAACAGGCGGCCGGTCAGCACCAGCAGCGGTGCCCACAGGCCAATGCTCTGATAAGAAGGGATCAGCACAATCAGAAAGGTTCCGGCGGCCATAATCGACAGGGTGACGATCAGCCCTTTACGGCGGCCCACTTTATCAATGTAAGCCCCCAGCACAATGGCCCCGATCGGACGCATCAGGAAGCCCGCGCCAAAGACGGCGAAGGTCATCATCAGTGACGCAAATTCACTGCTTGCCGGGAAAAAAGTATGGGCGATGTAGGTGGCATAAAAGCCGAACAGAAAGAAGTCGAATTGCTCAAGAAAGTTGCCCGACGTGACGCGGAAAATCGCGCCCGCTTTCGCACGAACCGTTGTAGGTGAGGTTGAGGAAACCATGATTATCTCCAGTTTTATAGCGACGTTATGCTCGTCTGTTTCTGAAAACTGGATCAGGAAGTGGAAATTAATAAGCGCAAATAGCGCATAAACCGATGCGTGTGGTGCATTAATGACAATGCGTTGACCAGTATTTACATATTCAACAATAACTTAACATTTCGATGATCTTTTATTTACCACGTTTCGCTAAGTCGCTGATATATCAGTTTTGTGACACCGCGCAGATGAGAAGCCAGGCGGGGCCTGGCTTGGGATTATCAGCGCAGCGCGTTCGCAATCGCGCTAAACATCAGCGACGCTTCCAGCGGCTGGGCGCTGAATGACGGCTCTGCCTGCGGCCAGGTGGACCACTGGACGATAACCAGATTTTCTTTCTGATTAACCATGATCATCTGCCCAAAAATACCCAGCGCCCACAGGGAATCCTTCAGCGAATTTTCGACTTTCGGCTCCACATTTGTGGCGGTGGCTGGCACTTCATTGTTCCACCACTGGTAGCCGTACAACCCCTTCGGATGCGCCTCGAACACCGATCCTTTGGCCTGTGTCCAGGCTGAGGACTGTTTCACCCAGCCCTCGGGGAGGATCTGCTTTCCGTCCGGCAGGGTACCGTTATGCAGGATAAACTCCCCGAAACGCCCCCAGTCTTCCAGCGTGGCGTTGAACCCATGCGCACCCACGTCGTGCTGGCCTTTGCTGTAGGCATGCCACACGCCGTCGCTCGCCATACCGTACGGCTGCCAGATGCTTTTCTCCAGATACGCCGCGAGCGTCATGCCGGTGGCGCGCTCAAGCACATCGCCTAACAGCCAGGCGCCACCCGAGGAATAGGACCAGTTTTCGCCCGCCGGGTGTTCACGGTGTAACCCCTTCACCAGGGTGCGCACACAGTCGTAGGTGCCCGGTTTCGCTTCGCATTCGGTAAGCCGGGCGAAGTCAGATTGCGCGTTGGTGTAATCTTCAGTCCACGCCACGCCCGAGGTGTGGGTGATGAGCTGTTTCAGCGTTACGCCCTCCCAGGCGGTGCCTTTTAAATCCGGTTCGTATTGGGTGACAAGGTCGTCCAGGGAGTGGATTTTCCCTTCTTTAATCGCAACACCCACCAGCGCGGAGACCACGGATTTGCCCACGGAACGCGACGTCCAGAGCGTAGAGTCGGTATTGCCTTCTCCCAGATATTTATAGGCCACTTTGCCATTTTTCAGCACCAGCATGCCGCTGACGTTCTGGCGTTTCAGGTAATCCTGAATATTGTAAATCTTACCCTTCACCTGATAGCGGGCATCGGTGAGCGGTTTTTCTGCGGGCAGCAGTGGCGTATCGTTGCCGTGGCGGAACACATCGCCCGCGTAGTTGCGGTAGTCATTGCGAAAGCCCACCACGCGATCGGCCTGGCTCCAGGTGAGCATGGTATGTGCGTCCGGGAGTCTGGCATCGAAAGGCGCCGGACAGGTCGTGAGGTCGGTACCGTTGCAGGCCGCCATGACGGCGGGCGAGAGCAGGCTGCTGATAACCAGCGCCGTGAGCAGTGTGCGGTTTGTTTTGATTTTCATATTTATCTCGTTTGGCTCAGGAAGGACTTCAGTTTAAGAACCTGAGGCCTATAATAAAAAACGCGTTATGGGGGAAAATCCCCCGGAAAAATCGCGTGGAGAATGACGTGGCATCACTGATCTATTCCTTTGCCCAGCTTGAGGCGTTCACCGCCGTCGCTGAGCACGGCAGCCTGATGAAGGCGGCCAGTAAACTCGGCAAAGATCGTACAACCCTGCGGGATCTGATCGATTTCCTTGAGGATGGGCTGGGCTACGCGCTGTTCCTGCGGGAGGGGCGTAGCCTGCGCCTGACGCCGGAGGGGGAGCAGCTTCAGCGGCAGGCGCACCTGCTGATGCGGCAGGTCAAAGCGTTTGAGGCGTTTGCCCGTACGGTGCCGGACAGCGCGACGCAGGACATTGCCCTCGTTTACGATCCGTTCACCCCAAGAGCTTTTTTACAGGCGCTGATTGCCACACTGGCGACGAAAAAGATCCGCCTGAGCCTGACCAGCGCATCGCGCGATGAGGCGGAAGCCATGCTGGCGAGCGGTCAGGCCGATCTGGGGATCTGCCAGGCGCGCAACCGCAGCGTGGGCAATGAGATGGAGTGGCGGGCGCTGGGGGCGATCGAAATGGATTTTTACGCCGCAACGGCGCTTTTTGCGGAGGTTGCGTCGCCAGTGTCGCTGCTCGATCTCTCTCTGGTTCCACAGGTGGTTATGCATGCCGCGTCAGACGAGCCGGTTGCCCGTCGCCTGCAAATTTCAGGGCACACGCTTTTCACTAACGAACTGGAGATGCTGCGCGGCCTGCTGGAGCAGGGCTGCGGCTGGGGATTTTTGCCGACCCATCTTCACGCAACGCAGTGGAAAAACGTAAAAAGGCTGCCCACCGAAGTGGGCAGCCAGGGGATAAGCCAGACGATGGTCACCATCTGGAAGCCGGGCAGCGACAAGCGCGGGTTGATCAACGATACGCTGTCGCAGCTTCCGGCGTTATGGAAACGCTCAGCGCTGTGAGCACCCTTTGCACTGTTTATTCTGGATCTCCTGGAAGAAGTCGTTGCCTTTGTCATCCACCAGGATAAACGCCGGGAAGTTCTCCACTTCAATTTTCCAGATGGCTTCCATTCCCAGTTCAGGATACGCCACGCACTCCAGACTCTTGATGCTGTTTTGCGCCAGTACCGCCGCCGGGCCGCCAATGCTGCCGAGGTAGAAGCCGCCGTGCTTATGGCAGGCGTCGGTGACCTGCTGGCTGCGGTTACCTTTGGCCAGCATGATCATGCTCGCACCGTTGGATTGCAGTAAGTCTACATAGGAGTCCATACGCCCGGCGGTGGTCGGGCCTAAGGAGCCAGACGCGTAACCTTCTGGCGTTTTCGCCGGGCCTGCATAGTAAATCGGGTGATCTTTAACGTACTGCGGCAGTTCTTCCCCGTTGTCGAGCAGCTCTTTCAGCTTCGCATGGGCGATGTCGCGCGCCACAATAATGGTGCCGTTCAGCGACAGGCGGGTGGAGACAGGGTGCGCGGAAAGCTGCGCCAGAATGTCGGGCATCGGCTTGTTCAGATCAATGCTTACCACGTCGCCTTCTCCCTGCTGGCGCAGGGATTCAGGAATATACTGGCCCGGATTGTGCTCCAGCTTCTCAATCCAGATCCCCTCGCGGTTAATCTTCGCCTTGATGTTGCGGTCAGCGGAGCAGGAGACGCCCATGCCGATCGGGCAGGAGGCGCCGTGGCGCGGCAGACGGATTACGCGAATATCGTGCGCGAAGTATTTCCCGCCAAACTGCGCGCCCAGGCCGAGGTTTTGCGCTTCCTGAAGCAGTTCCTGCTCGAGCTGGACGTCGCGGAACGCCTGGCCGTGCGCGTTGCCTTCGGTTGGCAGGCCATCGTAGTAGCGCGCAGAGGCGAGCTTGACGGTTTTCAGCGTGGCTTCCGCAGAGGTGCCGCCGATAACGAAGGCGATATGGTAAGGCGGGCAGGCCGCGGTGCCCAGGGTCCGCATCTTCTCAACCAGATATTTTTTCAGCTTCGCCGGGGTGATCAGCGCTTTGGTTTCCTGATACAGATAAGTTTTGTTGGCGGAACCGCCGCCTTTCGCCATGCACAGGAATTTATACTCGTCACCATCAACGCTGTAGAGGTCGATCTGCGCGGGCAGGTTGGTGCCGGTATTCACCTCTTTATACATATCCAGCGCCGCGTTCTGCGAGTAGCGCAGGTTGTCTTCAATATAGGTGTTATACACGCCCTGACTCAGCGCCGCTTCGTCGCCGCCGCCGGTCCAGACGCGCTGGCCTTTCTTACCCATAATGATTGCCGTACCGGTATCCTGACAGGTGGGCAGCACGCCTTTCGCCGCAATTTCGGAGTTGCGCAGGAATTGCAGGGCAACGTACTTATCGTTCTGGCTGGCTTCCGGATCGTTAAGAATGGCGGCAACCTGCTTCTGATGAGACGGACGCAGCATAAACGCGGCGTCGTGGAAAGCCTGCTGCGCCAGCAGGGTCAGGGCTTCCGGCTCCACTTTCAGCACTTCCTGACCGTCGAACTCGGCAACGGAGACATGCTCTTTGGTCAGCAGATAGTATTCGGTGTCGTCATGCGCGAGAGGGAAGGGGTTCTGGTAAATAAAGGGTTTGTTTGACATAGCTTGCTCCACAAAAATAAAACCGCCGGAGGATATGTCCGGCGGTCAGGAATCAGAACATCATGGACATCCACGGGTAACCAATCAGCAGCAGGGCCGCCAGGAAGATGGCACCGAAGATGGTGCCGAGGCGCCAGTAGTCTTTGGTTGGCAGGTAACCGCTACCGTAGTAAATCGGGCTTGGACCCGTACCGTAGGGGGTGATGATCCCCATCACGCCCAGTGAGGTCACCATCAGCAGGACGAACACTTCCATATTCATGCCCGGAATGGTGGAGGCGATAGTCAGCATCGCAGGCAGCAGCGCCGTGGTGTGCGCGGTGGTGCTGGCAAACAGATAGTGCAGCAGGTAGAACGCCAGCAGCAGCACAATGGTGGCGACACCCGGAGAAATACCGCTCATCAGCAGGCCGCCTTCTTTACCCAGCCAGCTGATAAAACCGGTGGAGGAGAGGCCATCCGCCAGCACCACCAGGGTGGCGAACCAGACGAAGGTGTTCCAGGCGGCTTTGTTGCCGGTGATGTCGTTCCACTCCAGCACGCCGGTCCACAGCATCAGGCCGACGATGAGCAGGGCAGCCATCGCGGGCTCAATCCATGCGGCGGCGAAGATCCACATCAGCAGCGCACAGCACACGAACACCAGCAGCAGGATCTCATTGCGCGACAGTTTGCCCAGTTTTTCCAGTTCACGGGTCGCCCATAACGGTACTTCGTTGTTTACCTTCACTTCCGGCGGGTAGAACCAGTAAGCCAGCAGCGGCATGGTCAGGATCAGCAGAATACCCAGCGGCAGGAAGGCGAGGAACCAGGTCCCCCATGAGATATCAATTCCGACCGTGCTTTTTACCAGCGCCAGCGCCAGCAGGTTAGGCGCCAGAGCGGAAAGGAACATCGAGCTGGTGATACAGGCCGCGGTAATTGCCACCCACATCAGATACGAACCGATTTTGCGCGCGCTTGGGTCGTTGGGTTTTGAACCGTACAGCGGCGGCAGGTTGGCGATGATCGGGTAGATGGTCCCACCGCTGCGCGCGGTATTGGACGGGGTAAACGGGGCCAGCAGCAGGTCTGCGAAGGTAATGGCGTAACCGAGCGTCAGGCTGCGACGGCCCAGATATTTCACCAGTATCAGCGCCAGGCGGCGGCCGAAGCGGGTTTTGTCGTAGCCCGCAGCAAACATAAAGGCACCGAAGATCAGCCACACGGTGGAGTTACCAAACCCGCTGACCGCCCATTTAAAGGAGGCGCCCGCCAGCTTGAATTTTGGGTCAGCCAGCTGTTCCGGGCTAAAGAGCACCCACTGGCTGCACAGCGCAATCGCCACGACGCCGGTAAGACCGATCACGGCGCCCGGCAGCGGTTCGAAAATTAACCCGACGATGACGCCGACAAAGATGGCGAAGTAGTGCCACGCATAAGGCGGCAGCCCGTCCGGAACGGGAACAAACAACAGCAGGACGGCAACAATGACGGGCAGGGCCATCATCAGCAGGCGTTTTGCTGTTCCATTTGATGCCAGATTCGCCGCAGGAGGCGTTACAGCAGTTTTTGTTTTCATAGTTTCACGTCTTAAGTTGTCAAAAATTCGTCGTACAGCGAAAACACAAATTCGATTGCTTTATTCGTTTTGCTTTTTTTAGTTATTTAAGGTGCGTTTTTGTGTTTTCAGTAATAGCGATTTAACGCATTTTTGTTTGCGCCAAATAAAAAATGATGATGTTTTTATATTGCTCTTTTGAATGCCATAACTATTGATCACGATCAAAAAAACGGAACTGAATGGCTATTTTTATATTTTTTATAATAACCACTCTGAGTAGTGTGGTTATTCGCTGATTTTACGCATTTTATGTATCAAAACTATAACATTTAAATTTTGGTGCTTTTGCTTGTTGTTGTTTTATTTGTTTTTTTGATAGTTGTGGTGTATTGGTTTGACCTTTTGTGATTTAACTTTTTTTAAATTATTGTGAACGAGTGAAACATTCCCGCTAACACCAATGTGTTATTAATGTTATCGAAGGTATTAAATAGTTTATTAACTAACGAAATGGCTTTAGAAACTAAAAAAAGCTTTATATTACTATCATGACATCGGCAAAAGACACGAAATAAAAAAATCATCCCGATAACGAATTCTTAATTTTTTAAAGTTTGGAGTTTCTATTATGAGCACTAACGAACGTATTTTAAGCCCCTTCACATTGCCGAATGGTACTGAACTGAAAAACCGTTTGTTAATGGCCCCGATGACAACCTGTACCGGTTATTACGATGGCACCGTGACCAGCGAGCTGGTGGAGTACTACCGCGCCCGCGCGGGCAGCATCGGCACCATCATCGTTGAGTGCTGTTTTGTTGACGATCTCGGCCTGGCGTTCCCGGGCGCAATTGGCATTGATAACGACGAGAAAATCGCCGGGCTGGCAAAAATCGCTGACGCCATCAAGTCAAAAGGCTCCAAAGCCCTGCTGCAAATCTACCACGGCGGCCGTATGGTCGACCCAAAACTGATCGGCGGTCGCACGCCGGTTGGCCCAAGCGCCGTTGCCGCGCCGCGTGACGGTGCCGCCACGCCGGTTGCCCTGACCGCGGAAGAGGTGGAAGGCATGATCGGCAAGTTTGGCGAAGCCGTGCGCCGCGCAATTCAGGCCGGGTTCGACGGCGTCGAAATCCACGGGGCGAATACCTATCTGATCCAGCAGTTCTTCTCCCCGAACTCCAACCAGCGCGACGACGAGTGGGGCGGCAGCCGCGAAAACCGCGCGAAATTCCCGCTGGCGGTGCTGGACATTACCCACAAGATGGTGCGCCAGTACGCGGACGACGCGTTTATCATTGGCTACCGTTTCTCTCCGGAAGAGCTGGAAGTCCCGGGCATTCGCTTCGAAGATACCCTGTATCTGCTGGAAAAACTGGCCGCGCGCGGGGTGGATTATCTCCACTTTTCCCTTGGCGCCGCCCTGCGTCCTTCTATCGTCGATACTCAGGACCCGACGCCACTTATCGAAAAATACTGCGCCATGCGCTCAGACACGCTGGCTCAGGTACCGGTGATGGGCGTTGGCGGCGTGGTGAATGCCACGGATGTGAATGAAGCGCTGGATCACGGTTACGACCTGATTGCCGTTGGTCGTGCCACCATCGCCTATCCGGACTGGACCGATCGCATCGCGGCGGGCGAAAGCCTGGAGCTGTTTATGGACAGTACCCGACGCGAAGAACTGAGCATCCCGGAACCGCTGTGGCGCTTCTCGCTGGTGGAAGCGATGATCCGCGACATGAGCATGGGCGAATCTAAATTCAAACCGGGCACCTTTATTGAAAAAGTGCAGGACGATACTAACGAACTGGTGATTAACGTCAGCCTCGAAACCGATCGTATTGCCGATATCGAACTGGCCTCCGGCCCGAGTGAAGACGTCGAGTTTGTCACCAGCTTCGAAGAGATCCGTACCCGAATTCTTGATGCCAACACTCCGCACGTAGATGCTATCACCGGCGCGACCAGCCAAAGCGAGGCGGTGAAAAAAGCGGTCTCGAAGGCGATGCTGAAATCCAGCAAAGCGCTGGCGGCAGAAGAGGGCGCTGACCCGAATGAGACTAAAAGCGTGGACGTGGTGGTGGTCGGCAGCGGCGGCGCCGGTCTGGCGGCGGCGATTCAGGCTCACGACGAAGGCGCGAGCGTGCTGATCGTTGAGAAAATGCCGACTATTGGCGGGAACACCATTAAAGCCTCTGCCGGGATGAACGCGGCGGAGACCCGCTTCCAGCGCGTGAAAGGTATTCAGGACAGCAAAGAGCTGTTCTACCAGGAAAGCCTGAAAGGCGGTGGCAACAAGAACAACCCTGAACTGCTGCGTCGCTTTGTCGAGAACGCGCCGCAGGCCATCGAATGGCTGGCAACGCGCGGCATTATGCTGGACGACATCACCACCACCGGCGGGATGAGCATCGACCGTACGCACCGTCCTAAAGACGGTTCCGCAGTGGGCGGGTATCTGATCAGCGGCCTGGTGCGTAACGTCAACAAGCGCAACATCGAGGTGATGCTGGATACCTCCGTGAGCGACATCATCTTCGAAAACGGCGAAGTGACCGGCGTGCGTCTGACCACCGAAGAGAACGAAACCCTCACCGTGGCAACCAAAAGCGTGATTGTCGCAACGGGCGGCTTCAGCGCCAACAGCGAGATGGTGGTGAAATACCGTCCGGATCTGGCAGGGTTCGTTACCACTAACCACAAAGGGGCGACCGGGGGCGGTATCGCGCTGCTGGAGCGTATCGGTGCAGGCACAGTGGATATGGGCGAAATTCAGATCCACCCAACCGTTGAGCAGAAAACGTCGTATCTGATTTCCGAATCCATCCGCGGCGGCGGGGCGATTCTGGTAAACCAGCAGGGCAACCGCTTCTATAACGAAATGTCGACCCGCGATAAAGTCTCGGCGTCAATCATCGCGCTGCCGGAGAAATACGCTTACATCGTCTTTGACGAGCATGTTCGCGTCAAAAATAAAGCCGCGGATGAGTACATCGCGAAAGGGTTTGTTACCAGCGCCAGCTCGCCAAAAGCCCTGGCGGAAGCGCTGGGGATGGATCACCACCAGTTCCTGGCAACGCTGGAACGCTACAACGGCTTTGTGGAGAAACAGCACGATGACGACTTTGGACGTACCACCGCGCTGCGTGCGCCAATCAACGAAGGGCCGTTCTACGCCATTCAGATTGCACCAGGGGTTCACCACACCATGGGCGGCGTGACCATCAATACCGATACCTGCGTGCTGGACAGCAACCATAACGTATTGCCGGGAGCGTTTGCTGCGGGTGAGGTTGTTGGTGGCATCCACGGCGGTAACCGCATCGGCGGTAATGCGGTGGCAGATATCATTATTTTTGGTACGCTTGCAGGACATCAGGCGGCTATGCGTTCGAAAACACGGTAAGGCTCCTGTTTCCCCGGCGGCGCGGTGCCTGCCGGGGCTACACCTGAGGACTCATGCAATGCCTGATAGCCATCGCGTTTACAGCTACTCCGCCGTTCTGATGGGATCGCCCATCCTCCTGAAACTCTTTTCGCATGACGAAGCGCTTGCCTCCCGCGTGTTTCGCCTGATCAAACAGTACGAAGATCTGCTCACCGTTAACCGTGCGCACTCCCAGGTAATGGACATCAACCATGCGGCCGGCCAGCATCCGGTTGCCGTCAGTCGTCCGGTGTTTGAGCTGATCCGCTGCGCGAAAGCGGCAAGCCTGCTTAAAGGCAGCGCCTTTAACCTGGCGATCGGCCCGCTGGTGAAATGCTGGAAAATTGGCTTTAAGGGGGACGCTGTACCGCCCGCGGACGAGATCGCCGCCTTGTTGGGCATCACGGATCCTGCGGACGTGGTGCTGGATGAAGCCAACAGCAGCGTGTTTCTTACGCGCCAGGGAATGGAGATCGATCTGGGTGCTATTGCTAAAGGCTATATCGCCGACAGGGTGCGGGAGCACCTGCATAAAGAGGGCGTTGAACTTGGGCTGATCAACCTTGGCGGCAACGTCCAGACGTTAGGTTCGCCGGAGGGCGGCTGGCGCGTCGGCCTGAAAAAACCGTTCGCCGGTGACGCGCTGATTGGCGCTATGACGGTAGAGAACCGGTCGGTGGTAACGTCAGGCACCTATGAGCGCTATTTCGAGCAGAACGGCAAACGTTATCACCACATACTTGACCCGCGCACCGGCTACCCGCTGGATAACGAACTGGACAGCGTGACGATTATTTCGCCAGACTCTCTCGACGGCGATATCTGGACCACGCTGATCTACGGCATGGGTGTGGAAAAGGGCTGCGCCGCGCTGCGTTCGCGCCCCGATATTGAAGCCATTTTTGTCACCAAAACAAAAGAAGTGGTGATCTCCTCGATGCACCACTTCCGTTTTACCCTTCTGGACGACAGCTACCGAATTACTGGCAGTACTGTTTGAGCAGTCCGACCTGTTCCGGCTGCAAACGGTAGCGATATACCGGTCGGCCGGTAGCGCCGTAATGAATGCTGGTGAACAGGATATTAATTTGCGCCAGCCAGATCAGGTATTTGCGGCAGGAGACGCGGGAAATGTTGACCGCATTCGCCAGATCGTCGGTGGAAAATTCTATCTCCGGATGGCTGTCGATCCACTGGCAAATGGTGCGCAGCGTCTGCGGCGTTAGGCCTTTCGGTAATTTTTTGCTGTCAGCCAGCTCCGGCGCGCCGCCGTGGATCAGCCTGTCGACGTCGGCCTGTTCATAATACTGATGCGATCCCATCAGGCTGCGCTTTGCCTTCCAGCCGTTCAGCGCCTCTTCAAAACGCGGGAACTGGAATGGTTTAATCAGGTAATCCACCACGCCATAGTGCATGGACGTCTGGATTGTTGCGGCGTCGGAGGCCGACGAGATCATGATGACGTCAATCGGGCGGCCCGACGCGCGAATGATGGGCAGCAGATCCAGCCCGTTATCCTGCTGCATATAGACATCCAGCAGCACCAGATCGATCGGCTGGCCTGGGTTGGCGATCAACGCCTCGGCCTGGTTGAGCGTGGAAGCGACGCCGCAGCAGCTAAAACCCTCAACGCGGTTAACATACAGACGGTTGAGGTCGGCTACCATGGCGTCATCATCGACAATTAACACATTTATCACGCGATATTCCTCTCGCTATCCCAGGGGATCTGAACAAAAAATTGGGTAAATACGCCAGGTTCAGACTCGACGGTAATATCTCCGCCCAGATTCTGGATCTGCTGACGCGCAAGGAACAGCCCAACGCCGCGGTTTTCACCTTTTGTTGAGTAGCCCTTTGTAAAAATAGCCTCCAGCCGCTCGGGATCAATACCGGGACCGTCATCGCTGACCTCACCGCTCAGCCAGCCGTTCTGATAATGCAGCAGCAGGCCGATCTCGCCTTCCGGCTGGCCTTCCATCGCATCAAGGGCATTTTCGATTAAATTGCCCAGCACGGTGATCAGCACCGCAACCTGCTCTTCATTGACGGTGTCAGGAAGCTGACTCTCCTCCGCCAGCGTCAGGGTCACTCCAGCCTCTTTGGCGCGGTTAATTTTACCCAGCAGGAAACCCGCAATGACCGGCGATTTAACTTTGCGCTGTATCGCGCCGATATCCGTCTGATAATTCTGCGCGGTCTGGATGATGTACTCCTCCAGCTTATCGTAGCGCTTCATGTGCAGCAGGCCGAGGATCACGTGCAGCTTGTTCATAAACTCATGCGTATGGGAGCGCAGGGCATCAACATAGTTGACCATGCCATCGATACGCTGCATTAACTGGCTGATTTCGGTCTTATCGCGGAAGGTGCTGATTGCCCCGATCACCTGATTCTGGCTTTTCACGGGGACCATGTTGCACAGCAGTAGCCGTCCGTTACAGCCGATCTCCTGATCCTGGCGAGCAATGCCGGTTTTCGCCACTTCCCGCAGGCTGGCCAGCAGTGGTTCGCCGCTGCTCTCGGAGTGCTCACCCGAGCTCAGGAGCAAAATCTCTCTGGCGGTGTGGTTAATCATCGTCACGCGCCCGTGTATATCCACGGCCATCACGCCTTCGCGCAGGGACTGCAACATGGCCTGGCGCTGCTCAAAGAGGGCTGAGATCTCGTAAGGCTCCAGCCCGAAGAGGATACGCTTCAGCACCCGGACCAGACCCCATATCGCCACTGAGCTCATCAGAACGCTGAATAAGATGGTCCACACGGCGTTGAGCCGCCCGCGGGCAATCTGATCTTCAACTTTATTCAGCGAAATGCCCACCACCACCACGCCGATCTGGTCGTGCTGGTCGTCATACACGGGCGTAAAGACGCGCAGCGCTTCCGCGAGCGCACCGCGGTTAACGGAGACGTTCTCTTTCCCTTCCAGGGCGGGCGTCAGATCGTCGCCAATAAAATGCAAACCTAACAGCGCTTCGTTTGGATGGGAATAGCGGATCCCACGCAGGTCGGTGACCACGGTAAACAGCAGGTCGTTGCGCTTCGTCACCGCCTCGGCAATCGGCTGGATGATGCCAGCCTGCGGCGATTCCATCAGGCCACGCTTGATCTCCGGGCTGTCGGCCAGCGTCCGGGCGATACCCAGCGCGGTATCTTTCACGTCATCGCGCGTGGCGCGGGTGATCTGCACAGAGTAGAGCGCGAAGACCACCAGCAGCACCGAGCCGATAATCGCGCACACCATCAGCGTAACCAGCGTATTCAGCTTCATAGGGCGCTTGCGCGTCGGGGGGAAGGGCTGCAAATCGCTCATTAACACTCCGCGATGAAAAAGAAAGGGCTAATTATCGCTGATGACGGGCGTTTCATAAAGCCATGTAAAGAGAGGCGTTTCGTGAGCCTCCTCTCAGGTGACCTATATAAAACACTTTATAGTGTGTGGGTACTCATAATAAGGAGGCAGTTTATGAGCATTATGCTTACCGGTACGGCCAGGGAAAGACGGCACGCCAGCACGATGAACATCGACAGATTATCGACGCTGGATATGCTTAACGTCATACACCAGGATGACGCGCAAATCTCTTCTGCACTTACCCCACACTTAAGTATGCTGGCCCGCGTGGTGGATAACGCGGCGGCGACGCTTAGCCACGGCGGACGTCTGGTGCTGACCGGCGCGGGCGCGTCCGGACGCATGACTGAGCAGGCGGCAGAAGCGTTTGCGCCGGGCAAACACCCCGTCATTGCGTTAACAGCAGGTGATAACGCCGGAAGCTACGCGCGCGGCGTTGCCGACCTTCAGACGATAGAATTTGGCGAGCATGACATGATGCTGGCGCTGTCCGTCAGCGGCAAAACGCCATGGGTATGGGGCGCGATGCGTCATGCGTGGTCTCTGGGCTCAACGGTTGCGCTCATTACGGAGGATGCGCAAAGTGAAGCGGCGCAGCTGGCGAGTATGGTCATTGCTCCCGATCTGGGCGCGGATGTGGTGGCCGGGTATACCAACGCTAAAGCAGGCATTGCGCAAAGCATGATCCTGCATATGGTCACCACCGGTCTGGCGATACGGACAGGACGGGTGTACAGCAACCTGCGCGTTGATCTGGAGGCAAGCAACACCAGATGGGCCGAACGACAAATTGCCATTGTGATGGAAGCGGGGGGATGTAGCCGGGCGCAGGCGAAGGCCGCGCTGGAAAGCTGTAACCACCAGTGCAAAACGGCGGTACTGATGGTGCTGACGGGTCTGAATGCCTGGAAAGCGCATGAATTGCTGGCGCAGAATAACGGGTTTGTTCGCCTGGCCTTGCAGGAAGCGCCATAACATTTCAGCGTCAAATAAAAAAGCCCGCGTTGCGGGCTTTGCTATTTATGGGGATCAGAACTGGTAGATCATACCGATGCCAACGATGTCATCGGTAGCAATACCGTTGTCATTGTAGAAGGCATCATCTTCGTCCAGCAGGTTGATTTTATAATCAACGTAGGTGGAGAAGTTCTTGTTGAAGCTGTAGGTCATGCCCACGTCGATATAGTTAACCAGATCCTGGTCAACATAGTCATAACCATTGCCTGGATGATAATCGTTACCACCCAAATCGATGCCTTTAGAATAGACCCACGCCAGGGATGGACGCAGACCGAAGTCAAACTGGTACTGTGCTACGGCTTCAAAGTTCTGGGTTTTGTTGGCGATGCCATCGTTGCCGTACGGAGTCATGTTACGGGTTTCCGCATACATCATGGCCAGATAGACATCATTAGCATCGTATTTAGCGCCGATTGTCCACGCTTCCGCACGTTCACCGCCAGCATATTTGCTGAAGCGGTTATAGGTGCCAGCGCCGTAAGCGACCTGGTCGTTAGTACGGTCAGAGGAAGAATAAGCCGCACCCAGCGTCAGGCCGAAATCGAAGTCATAGGTGGTAGACATACCGAAGCCGTCGCCGTTCTGGAAACGAACATCATCATGACCGTTTTTGGTGCCTTCCTGATTTTCGTTTGCGTTAGCACCTTCGTTAGCACCCTGGTATTGCAGCGCAAAGTTCAGGCCGTCGACCAGACCGAAGAAGTCATTATTACGGTAGGTCGCCACACCGTTAGTACGGCCAACCATATAGTTGTCGGTCCAGGTATAGGAGTCGCCACCAAATACCGGCAGCATATCTGTCCAGGCTTCAACGTCATACACGACGCCGTAATTACGGCCATAATCGAATGAGCCATATTCGCCGTATTTCAGGCCAGCAAAGGCCAGACGGTTAAAAGAGGTGTCGCCTGCGCCTTCGGTATCGTTAGCGTAGGTTTTATATTCCCACTGGCCGTAACCTGTCAGGTCGTTCGTGATCTGCGTTTCGCCTTTGAAACCCACCTGTACATAGGTTTCATCGCCGTCGTCGCCTGGGTTGTCGGAGAAGGTATGACGCGCATCAACCTTACCGTACAGGTCAACTTTGTTGCCGTTTTTGTTATACATTTCCGCTGCATTTGCTGCGCCAGCCATTAATAACGCGGGTACGAGAATTGCCAGAACTTTTCTTTTCATTATATATTCCCTTTAAATATAAATTGTCTGAATATATGTAATTACCCTCCGTAACTACATGGCTGATACTATTCTATGGATTATTATTTAGGTTCAAAAATAAATGTAATTAAACTGGTAAAAATATTACAAAATATTTCTTTTTATCTCTTTATTTTTCATGTGAATTAATTAATTGAAAATATAGCGGGTAATTATTATTAAGTATTTCGTAATTCTATTTATTAAAGATTTTGATTCGGATGTATTATAATTCACTCTCTTTTGAGCAACAGGATGGGATGATGGAACTTGCGCAGTGGCAGCACCGTTATGAGCGCTGGCTCGACGAAAATCATTTTACTGATGATGCGGCGCACGATATCGCCCATTTTCGCCGCGTCTGGATGACGGCGCAGGGTATTATGGCTGACGAGGATAGCGATCCGCTGGTTGTGTTGACCGCATGCTACTTCCATGACATTGTCAGCCTGCCGAAAAATCACCCGGAACGTAGCCACTCCTCGCGGCTGGCAGCGCGAAAAACGCGCGAGATCCTCAGTCGCGACTTTCCTGATTTTCCGCCGGATCGTTATGCAGCCGTTGAGCATGCTATTGAAGCGCACAGCTTCAGTGCCGGTATCGCGCCGCAAAGCCTGGAGGCCGAAATTGTGCAGGATGCCGACCGGCTGGAGGCGTTAGGCGCTATCGGCCTGGCGCGCGTCTTTGCCGTCTCCGGTGCGCTGGGCGCCGCGCTGTTTGATGCCGACGACCCGTTCGCCGGAACACGAGCGCTGGATGATAAAGCCTTCGCGCTCGACCACTTTCAGACCAAACTCCTGCGCCTGCCGGACACTATGCAAACCGCGCGGGGGCGCAAACTTGCGCGTCACAATGCCGATTTTCTGATCCAGTTTATGGCGAAGCTGAGTGCCGAATTACAGGGCGATTACCTCGGAACCGACAGCCAGATATTGACCCATTTCCGTCGCAGTGTGCGATCCTGAACTGTGGTACTCTGTTTTCTGTCTTTATTGTCCGGTTAAGAGAATGCAGGAAAATCGATCAGTGACTGTGCCCGCGCCTGAGCGGGTTGAGAAATCAACGGCAGCCGTGCAGGCACTCCTGCGTCAGCTGCTGGAAATGTATGATGCTAAAACGCTGGCAAACCAGCTGGTGGCCCATGGCGAGAGTCACTGGAGCCCGGCGATACTCAAGCGGTTGCTGATAAGCGACAGGGCAGGGCACCGCCTGAGCGACGGCGAGTTCCGTTATCTGCGCAACCTGCTGCCGCGTCCTCCTGCTGCGCATCCGAATTATGCCTTTCGATTTATCGATCTCTTTGCCGGTATCGGCGGCATTCGCCATGGCTTTGAAGCTATTGGCGGGCAGTGTGTGTTCACCAGTGAATGGAATAAACATGCCGTCCGTACCTATAAAGCCAACTGGTATTGCGACCCCGACGCGCACCAGTTCAACGCGGATATTCGTGATGTCACGCTGAGCCACAAAACTGGCGTCAGCGATGAAGAGGCCGCCGAACACATTCGCAATACCATTCCGGCGCACGATGTGCTGCTGGCAGGCTTTCCGTGTCAGCCGTTCTCGCTGGCTGGCGTGTCGAAAAAGAACGCGCTGGGACGCGCACACGGCTTTGCCTGTGATACGCAGGGCACACTGTTTTTTGACGTTGCCCGGATTATTGATGCCCGCCGCCCGGCAATTTTTGTGCTGGAGAACGTCAAGAATTTAAAGAGTCATGACGGCGGCAAAACCTTCCGCATTATCATGCAAACGCTGGATGAACTGGGTTACGACGTGGCGGATGCAGAGGATATGGGGCCGGACGATCCGAAAATTATCGACGGTAAACACTTCCTGCCACAGCACCGCGAACGTATTGTGCTGGTGGGCTTCCGCCGCGATCTCAACCTGAAAGGCGATTTTACGCTGCGTGATTTGCCTTCGCTGTATCCGGCGCGCCGCCCGACGGTAGCCGATCTGCTGGAGCCGGCCGTCGATGCAAAATTCATTCTGACCCCGGTGCTGTGGAAATACCTCTATCGCTATGCCAAAAAGCATCAGGCCAAAGGCAATGGCTTTGGGTTTGGCATGGTCAATCCGCTTAATCCTGACAGCGTGACGCGTACGCTGTCGGCGCGCTATTACAAAGATGGCGCGGAAATTCTTATCGATCGGGGCTGGGATAAGGCGCTGGGCGAAAAAGATTTCGACGATCCACAGAACCAACAGCACCGACCGCGGCGCTTAACGCCGCGCGAGTGCGCTCGCTTAATGGGCTTTGAGACGCCGCAGGGCTACAGTTTTCGCATCCCCGTGTCGGACACCCAGGCCTATCGTCAGTTTGGCAACTCGGTGGTAGTGCCCGCCTTTGCCGCCGTCGCAAAACTGCTGGCCTCACGTATCAGCAAGGCCGTTCAGCTTCGTCAGAGTGAGGCCGTCAATGGCGGACGTTCACAATAAGGCCACGCGCAGTAAAAACATGCGTGCCATCGGCACGCGTGATACCGCGATCGAAAAACGGATCGCGGGCCTCCTGACCGCCGTCGGGTTTGAATTCAGGGTTCAGGATGCCACGCTTGCCGGGCGTCCTGATTTCGTCATCGACGCGTACCAGTGCATCATCTTTACCCACGGCTGTTTCTGGCATCATCATGACTGCTATCTGTTTAAAGTCCCGGCGACACGCACCGACTTCTGGCTGGACAAAATTGGCAGGAACGTCGAGCGTGATAAACGCGATGTTTCGCAGCTTTACGCTCAGGGCTGGCGGGTGCTGATTGTCTGGGAGTGCGCGCTGCGCGGAAGAATGAAGCTGAATGACGTGGAACTGACGGAGCGGCTGGAAGAGTGGATCTGCGGCGGCGGTCAGGCCGCGCAGATCGATACCCAGGGCATTCACCCGATCACGGTTTCTCCACCTCACACGCCTTGACAAGGGGTTTCGCGGGCAGCAAATATTTACCCAGCGTGACCAGCACCACGGCAAAGACAATCACGCCCAGCGCCAGCCATTCAATCGTCGACAGCACTTCGCCCGCAAAACCGGTACCCAGCAGCACGGCAACCACCGGGTTAACGTAGGCGTAGCTGGTGGCAACCGCCGGTGAGATGTTGCGAATCAGGTACATATAGGCATTGATGGCGATAATGGAGCCAAACAGCGCCAGATACCCGACGGCCAGGAAACCTGAAAGGTCTGGCATCGCCGTCAGTTTTTCACCCGTCAACGCGGAGGCCATCAGCAGCACAATGCCTGCCGCGAGCATCTCAATGGCACCCGCCATCATCCCGGAAGGCAGCTCGATGCGGGAACCGTAGACCGAGCCGAAGGCCCAGCTCATGGAGCCGATCATGATCAGAACGGCAGCCCAGGGGTTCCCGCTCAGGTTACCGCCGCTGTTCAGCAGGATGATACCCACAAGCCCAATCGCGATGCCCAGCCATTCGAGCTTACGGGTGCGGATCCCGAAGAGACGACTAAAGCAGAGCGTAAACAGCGGCACGGTCGCGACGACCACGGCGGCGATGCCCGACGGTACGTTCTGGTGCTCGGCGACGGTTACCGCGCCATTGCCCACCGCCAGCAGCAGCAGGCCAATCAGGGCGGCGTTAAGCAAGGGACGCAGCGGCGGTAGCCTGTGGCCGCGCAGCAATAAAAATGCCATCAGCAGCACGCCGGCCGTAAGGAAACGAATACCGGCCATCATCAGCGGGGGCCAGCTTTCCACGCCTATACGAATGACAAAATAGGTGGATCCCCAGATGATATAAAGAGAAAAGAGTGCTCCAATGAGCGGTAATAAATGCCGAAAACGCATAGTCCCTCACGACGAAATAAAAAGTTCGCTCATAGTTAACGCCAAAACTATCGGGCTGGCGAGTGCTTTAATTGTGTAGTTAATGTGAAATTTTTGTTGACGTGAGGTGCCTGTTTCCGGGCGGTGAGTTTTGTTCCATACTATTCACTTAATTAGCAAAAAAAGAAGGATAGAGATTTTGGCAGGAAGTAGCTTATTAACATTGCTGGATGATATCGCCACCTTGCTGGATGACATTTCGGTTATGGGAAAACTGGCGGCGAAAAAAACCGCCGGGGTACTGGGAGATGATTTGTCGTTGAACGCGCAGCAGGTCAGCGGCGTGCGGGCGAACCGTGAGTTGCCGGTGGTGTGGGGCGTAGCGAAAGGGTCCTTTATTAACAAGGTGATCCTCGTTCCGCTGGCGTTGTTGATTAGCGCCTTTATACCCTGGGCCATTACGCCCCTGCTGATGATTGGCGGGGCGTTCCTGTGCTTCGAGGGTGCCGAAAAAGTGTTGCATATGTTCGCTGCACGCAAAGAGAAAGACACCCCAGAAATGCGCCAGCAGCGTCTGGAAGCGCTGGCCGCGCAGGATCCAAAAACCTTCGAGCGCGATAAGGTCAAAGGCGCGATCCGTACTGACTTCATCCTCTCGGCCGAAATTGTGGCGATTACGCTGGGGATCGTCTCAGAAGCCCCTCTGATGAACCAGGTGCTGATCCTGTCCGGCATTGCGATCCTCGTGACGATAGGGGTTTATGGTCTGGTCGGGCTGATCGTCAAGCTGGACGATATCGGATTCTGGCTGGAAAAAAAATCCAGCGCAATTGCGCGCGGCATCGGGAAAAGCCTGCTGGTGGTAGCGCCGTGGCTGATGAAAACCTTATCGGTGGTGGGAACCCTGGCAATGTTCCTGGTCGGCGGTGGAATTATCGTGCACGGTGTTGCTTCGCTGCATCACATGATTGAACATTTTGCGTCAGGCCAGGGAGCGGTAGTCGCTGCGATCCTGCCCACACTGCTTAACCTCGTGCTGGGCTTTATCGTCGGTCTGATTGTGGTAGCCGTTGTTAAGCTGGTTGAAAAAGTACGCGGGAAATCGCATTAATTATTGCTGACCCCGGGTGCAAAAAGACTATTCCTCGTCTAAATTGAAAACGTTTCACCCTGATACAGGAGGCAGGTATGGTCTTTTTGATCAGTGATGAAGTTAAGCCTAAAAATGGTGGTCCAGGCATGATCGTCACCGGGTATTCCAGCGGAATGGTGGAGTGTCGGTGGCATGATGGATACGGCATTAAGCGGGAGGCTTTTCGTGAAGACGAGCTTCAGCCTGCTAATAAAAGGCAAAAACGCGACAAGGCTTAATCACACAACGCCCGGCCTTGCCGGGCGTTTTTACTGGCAGAAGACTTATCATATCGGATGGTGAGCGACAATCAGGGAGTGTGTGTGCAGCACGATACCTTTGTTGTAAAACAATCTTTTTTGCAGTGGCTGCATAAGCGTAGCAATCCCAGTTTGATTGTTAACCTCTGTTTTATCGTTGTCCTGATTTTTTCCACTCTCCTGACCTGGCGCGAAGTTGTGGTACTGGAAGATGCTTATATCTCCAGCCAGCGTAACCATCTGGAAACGGTTGCCAGTGCGCTGGACAGACAGCTTCAGTTCAGCGTCGATAAAATGCTGTTTTTTCGCCACAGCATGCATGATGCGCTGGAAACGCCGCTGGCGTTTGGCGCGCTGCATGATGCGGTAAAGCGTTTTGCGCATTTGCGCACGTCTCCCACCTGGCAAATTGCGGTTGATAAACGGCGCACATTACCGATCAACGGTGTTTCGGATGCCTTCGTTGAAAAGACCACTCTTCTGAACCGTGATGATGAGTACCTTGATAATGAATTGTCCGCGGCGCTTGAAGTGGGGTATTTACTGCGTCTGGCATCCAGCCCTTCCCGCAACGAAGAGCGCGTGATTTATGTCTCTCGCGCCGGATTCTTTCTGGAAACGGATACGCCGGGAAATTCCAGCGATATCGTGCAGCGCTATTATCATCTGGTCACTCAGCCCTGGTTTACCCAACAGTCCGAGCGTGAAAACCGTGCGCGTGCCGTGCGCTGGTTTATCTCGCCGCCTTCCTCTTTTGTGGGCAAAAAGCCGCTGATTACCGCCAGCGTGCCAGTTTATTACCATCACGTCTGGTATGGCGTGGTGGCGATGGATTTCACCTTTGCCACCCTGCGTCGCCTGCTGGTGGAAGCCGTGGGCGATAACCCGGAAGGGGAATACCAGCTGTATGACAGCCGGCTTACCCTGCTTGCGACATCTGAGTCACCTGCTGTGGACGTTAATCATTTTGACGCGCGCGAATTAGCCCAGATAGCGCACGCGATAGAATCGGATTCCGAAGGCGGCATTCGTCTGGGGAGTCGTTTTGTCAGCTGGGAGCGTCTTGACCATTTTGATGGCGTCATCCTGCGCGTGCACACCCTGGATGAAGGGGTGCGCGGCGATTTCGGTAGCATCAGCATTGTGCTGGCATTGCTTTGGGCGCTGTTCACCGCGATGCTGCTCATCTCATGGCTGGTGATCCGGCGCATGGTCAGTAATATGTATTCGATGCAGAACTCGCTGCAATGGCAGGCCTGGCATGACCCTCTGACCCGGCTGAATAATCGTGGATCGCTGTTTGATCAGGCGAAAATACTGGCGAAGCAGTGTGAACAGCAGTCGCTTCCTTTCTCGGTCATTCAGATCGATCTTGACTGCTTCAAGAGTATCAATGATCGGTTCGGGCATCAGGCGGGTGATAAGGTGTTGTCCCATGCCGCGGGGCTGATTGCCAGCACCCTCCGTGATAAAGATATTGACGGACGCGTCGGGGGGGAAGAGTTCTGTGTGGTGCTGCCCGGCATGACGCTTGAAGAGGCGGCGGAAGTCGCAGAGCAGATCCGCGAGCGTATCGACAGCAAAGAGATCCTGATTAAGAAAAGTACCACCCTGCGCGTGAGTGCGTCGTTTGGCGTCTCTGGTGCGCAGGAGAAGGGCAATTATCACTTCGAAAATCTGCAATCCACCGCCGATGCGCGTCTGTATGAGGCGAAACAGCGCGGGCGTAACCGGGTCATCTGGCAAGATCACCTCAAAAAGTAATCAAGTCCCTCGCACCAGCCGGTCGGCCCGGTGTGCTGAGTGTGATAAACCCGGGCTGGATCGTTGTTTATAAGGCTGATACCCTCCCGGTTGAAGCCTTTCACCACCACGGCGAAGCCTACGCTGTCCAGCAGCGGGGCATCATTGGGGCCGTCGCCCAGGCCCAGCGTCGTCGGTTCGTAGCCCTCGTGCAGGCGATACTGGTCCACAAGCCAGTGAACCGCCACGTCTTTGCCGCAGCAGGTGTCCAGAATATGCCAGAAGCGTGCACCCTGGACGATCTTCAGCCGCTGCCGGGCGAGTTCGGCGGCAAAGTATCTCATTTGTTCATCACTGTCACGCCAGATCAGCGTCACGGAAGCCTCGTGCTTGCGCGCAAGCACCGAACGGGGACGGCTCAGCCCGGTCCATTCGGCGACTACGTGCTCGTCCACATCATCGAAGGTGGTGAATTTCAGATGCATCTCCTGGCGTACCCGGGCAATACACTGCCGGATATCGTCATGCTTCTTTTCTGAGATGAACCGTGCGGCGTTTTCCCACCGTACGTCAGGCTGGATCACCGCGCCGTTTTCCGCAATGTAGGGCAGCCCGCCAAGCCCCAGTTCCTGCTGGATGTCATCCATCTCGGACGCGGTTTTGCTGCTGCACAGAATGACCGGTATCTGTTCATCCATTAATTTTTCCAGCCACGGGGCCGCAGGCTGCCAGTCAAGGGTGTGAAAATCCAACAGCGTGCCGTCGAGGTCGGTAAAGACAAGAAGAGTCTCCTCAAGCGAAGGCATAATGTCTCCCGGATGATGCTTTTTCCTAAGAAAAATCTTAAAAAAAATAGGCATTGAAGCGCCGTTTAAGTGGAAACGATCCCGACAAACCCACACGCGGCGCAGGTTTATACTCATAACCAAAATTCACATGTATAAAATATAATATTCGCTAAGAGAATATATGCTTGTAAGACAATTCTGTTGGGGATAATGTCTTACCTGCATCAGATTTCCTGGTGTAACGAATTTACAAGTGCTTCTTGCATAAGCAAGTTTGATCCCGGTCATCCCCATGACCGGGATTTTTTTCGTCTTAGCGGTTCGTCTCCGAGACGCTAAAGTCATGGATATCCAGCTCGAATGCTTCAGCCAGTTCACGGTAGGTATGGTAATCCCGACCATTGACCACGACACGGTCTGAATTATCCTCCGCGCGATGAACTTCGGACTCACTAATTTCATTGATGGCGGCAAGCAGGGCATCGACATCCACTTCAACCTCACGCTTAATGGTGTCGCTGTACTCTTTGTCAGTCTTCATGGCGGGCTCCTCATTTAACCGTCTCAACAGCTAAGTATAGACCGCACACAAAAACGCCATTCGCGCCAGGCGGCGATGCCAGGCAATGTAATTTGTTCTACACTGGCTCAAAACCACAGGAGGAATGTATGAAGGTCAACGATCGGGTAACCGTCAAAACGGACGGTGGGCCGCGCCGCCCGGGCGTGGTTCTGGCAATAGAAGAGTTTAATGAAGGCACAATGTATCTGGTGTCGCTGGAAGATTACCCGCTCGGCATCTGGTTCTTCAACGAACTGGGGCACCCGGATGGGATCTTTGTGGAAACGGCGGAATAGGGCGGCGTCGGGGGCGTCTTCTCCCCGGCTCCGGCTGCTTAAAAGCAAAATCTCTGGCCAGGCCAGAGATCAAGGTAGGGTACAACATGGCCGTGCAAATTAGCGCATATTAACGAAAATCCCATTCGTCACATTATCTGTCAGGCGTACGACATGGTATATCACTTGCTTATTATGCGTTTTAATTTTCCTTTTAATATTTCCTTTGTGTGACGATACTGTTTTTGCCTTGATATTCATCTGGTCTGAGATCTGAATTGTCCCTTGTCCAGCCATCCACATTCTTAGCATACTTGATTCAGTTCTGCTTAATGATAGGGTGGGTAAGTTAATCGCCCCTACATTCTTAACTTCTTTATTCAAATAATCGCCCAGAATGTCATCAAGTGACTCTGGTTTAATCGATTTCGAGCTGATTAATAAGTTTTTACGCACCAACAAATACTCATCGAAATGAATATTGGCGATCGCCATAAAAACAATGAACAGGGTCTTAGGATGCTGATTAATGATCTGCTTAATGTGCTGACTGTTAGCGGGGTCGTGAATGAAACAGTCCTCATTAATAAACACCACGCCGGGCTTGTGGGCGTCACAAGCGGCTGCGAGTTCTTCAACGGTGTGTGCATCGTTGATGTCTCTCTTTCTAACCCCTCTGCTTGCTAAGTACCCGGTTAACCCTAGCCGGGTGTAGCTGCATAAATCCATAATGATCGTTGACATGGCATACCCTCACTCAATGCGTAACGATAATTCACCACCTGCCTGAGAGCTCATAAACAGCCATACGGGATGGAAAAAATCTAATAAAACCTGTGAGCATGACAAAGACTTTCAGGCGAACTCACTATCCCGTAAAGTTACGTATAATTTGCCAGGAATCATCTTAAAGTAAAGTAAATATTAAGTATTGTGAGGTGGTTAGAAACATTTAAACCGCGTCAGATATATCCTGGTAGATGTTTTTCGAGATTATTTTTAGGAATATCCTCAGAAAGACATTGCAAACACTGCGGGTTATTATTTGCGTGGAAGTTCGCTAACAATATCCGCTAACAGATTGAATATCTCACTGAATAAATGTTCGCAGAAGGGGGCGATAAGTGGCATCAATAATGACATTAATAAAAGGCCAACCGTCAACGTCACCGGAAAGCCGATGACGAATACCGACAGCTGCGGAGCCATTCGGTTGAGTAAACCTAATGCGAGGTTAACGGTGAGCAGCAGGGTAATGATCGGCAGCGCCAGCATCAGCCCGTTGAGGAAGATCAGCCCGGCAGCCCTCACCAGCGCCAGAAACGCGTTGCTGTTGACCGGGTTGTCGCCAATCGGCAGCGTGTGGAAGGTGTCCACCAGCATCGAGATGAGCCACAGGTGGCCGTTGAACGAGAGAAACAACAGCATCGCCAGCAGGTCGATAATACGCGCCAGCACGGGCATATTCAGGTGGCTGCCCGGGTCAACGAACGTCGCGAAAGACAGGCCCATTTGCAAACCGATAAGTTCACCCGCCGTTCGAACCGCGGCGAAGGCGAGCTGCATCGTGAACCCGACCGCCACGCCAATCATCACCTGTTGCAGGGCAATCCAGATCGCATTCGGGGAAAAGATCGGGATATCCACCGCCGGCAGGGAAGGGGCAACGATAATCGTGATAACCATGCCCAGCCCAATTTTGACGCGTTTAGGCACCGACTTTTCACTGAGTATGGGGGCGGTGGAGATCAGCGCCATGATGCGCAGCATCGGCCAGAAATAGATCCCGAGCCACTGAACAAATTGATCGCTGGTGAAATGCAGCATCGTCCGTCAGCCGATGATGTAAGGCAGATTGGTGAACAGGTTGCGCATATAGTCCAGCAGCAAATTGAGCATCCATGGCCCGGCAACGATAATCGCCACGAAGACGGCAATGATCTTCGGGATGAACGACAGGGTCATTTCGTTAATCTGCGTGGCGGCCTGGAGAATACTGATAATCAGACCGGTGACTAGCGCAACCAGCAGCAGGGGCGCGGCGACGGCAATCGCGACTTTCATCGCCTCCGTGCCCATCATCATGACCGACTCAGGCGTCATTGCGCGCTCCTCAACTGTAGAAACTCTGCGCCAGCGAGCTGACCAGCAGCTGCCAGCCGTCGACCAGCACGAACAGCATGATCTTAAAGGGCAGGGCAATGGTCGCGGGCGGAACCATCATCATCCCGAGCGCCATCAGAACGCTGGCGATCACCAGGTCGATAATCAGGAACGGAATGAAAATGGTGAAGCCAATCTGGAACGCGGTTTTCAGCTCGCTGGTGACATACGCTGGCAGCAGGATGCGCATCGGCACCGCTTCCGGTCCCTGTAACTCGCCCGTGTTAGCGAGACGGGCAAACAGGGCCAAATCCGCTTCGCGCGTCTGGCGAAGCATAAATTCACGTAATGGCTGAGCCCCCTTTTCCAGGGCAACCTGCATGGAAATTTTATCTTCGCTGAACGGCTGGTACGCCTCGGTGTAAATCTTGTCGATAACCGGCGACATAATGAAAAAGGTCAGGAACAGGGCTAAACCCAGCAGCACCTGATTGGGCGGTGCGGACGGTGTGCCGAGCGCATTTCGCAGCAGACCAAACACAATGATGATGCGGGTGAAGCTGGTCATCATCAGCAGGATCGCCGGGATAAAGGTCAGCGAGGTGATGAACACCAGCGTCTGCACGGACAGGGACCAGCTTTGTCCCCCGTTCGCCAGCGGCGTGGAAACCAGCCCCGGCAGTTGCGCATACACAGAGGGCGCGAACAGGCCCAGGCCTGCCAGCGTAAGGAATAACAAACGGCGCATCAGGATCTCCCGGGACGCTTGAGCAAACTCTTCATAACGGACTGGAAATCCGCAGGGGCCTGGGCGTTAGCCTCCACCGTGGCAGGCGCAGGGGGCAGCATGTGAAGAACGTTAATGCTGGAGGCGGTCACGCCCAGCACCAGTCGCGCATCTTCCACCTCCACAATGACCACGCGTTCGCGCGGTCCTAGCGGGGTGCTGGCGCTGACCTTCAACCCGCGGGTACCGGCCGTTTTCCCCGCCAGACCGAAACGCTTTGCCAGCCAGGCGGCGATAAGGATAAAGGCAATAATACCGAACAGCGCGCCGCTCACCTGGAGCAGAGGTGAGCCGGGTACGGCGGAGGGCGCGGACAGTGTTGCCTGGGTTTTCATACTTAACGGCTCAGACGACGCATACGTTCGGAAGGGGTAATGATGTCGGTGATACGTACGCCGTATTTATCGGCCACCACCACCACTTCGCCTTGTGCAATCAGGTAGCCGTTGATCAGAATATCCAGCGGCTCACCCGCTAAACCGTCAAGCGCCACCACGGAACCCTGCGTCAGGCGCAGCAGCTCTTTAATGGTCATGCGGGTGCGACCCAGCTCAACGGTGAGCTTGACCGGAATGTCCATAATCAGGTCGATGTCCTGCAACGTGCCGCTGACGTCGCCGCCGCCTAACTGCTGAAAGACCGCGTCTGCCGCGCTTTTCGTCGGCGTTGTTTTCTGCTCGTTTAACGCGTCAGCCCACAGATCGTCCAGTGCTCCGCTGTTTTCATCGGACGGATTGTTCATGTCACTCATTTGGGCTGTTCCTCATTCAGCGAATTCAAAATCGGGTTGATCAAGTGCTCAACGCGTAACGCATACTGGCCGTTAATCGTGCCGTACTGGCTTGTCAGCACGGGTACGCCATCCACATGGGCAATAATGCGGTCGGGTTTATCTATCGGCAAAACGTCGCCGGGTTGTAATTTCAGGATCTGCGATAACCGCATGGAGATGTCGGCAAAGTTGGCTACCAGCTCCAGCTGCGAGTGCTGCACCTGACGCACCAGGTTCTCACGCCAGTTCTGATCTTCGTGACGTGAGTTCTCCAGCGGCGGGTTAACCAGCAGTTCGCGCAGCGGTTCAATCATGCTGAACGGCAGGCAGATGTTGAACTCGCCCGTCAGGTTGCCGATCTCGACGTGGAACGGGGTATTCACGACGATGTCATTCGGGGAGGTGGTGATGTTGGTAAATTTCACCTGCATCTCGGAACGCACGTACTCCACTTCCAGCGGGTTAATCGCTTTCCACGCGTCGCTGTAGGATTCCAGCGCCAGCTTCAGCATGCGGTTAATCACGCGCTGTTCGGTATGGGTAAACTCGCGGCCTTCCACTTTGGTCGGGAAACGGCCATCGCCACCGAACAGGTTGTCCACTGCGATGAACACCAGGCTTGGCGAGAACACCACCAGGCCGGTACCGCGCAGCGGTTTCAGATGGATCAGGTTAAGGTTGGTTGGCACCGGCAGGTTGCGGGCAAACTCATGATACGGCTGAATGCGGATGGCACCGACGGTGATATCCGGGCTACGACGCAGCAGGTTAAACAGCCCCATACGGAACTGACGTGCGAAACGTTCGTTGATGATCTCCAGCGCCTGTAAACGCTCGCGCACCACGCGACGCTGGGTATTGGGATCGTAGGGACGAATATTATCGTCGCCGGTCAGACCCGGTTTCGGTTCGTCACTCTTATCGCTGTCGCCGTTGAGCAGCGCATCGATTTCTGCCTGAGAAAGAATACTGTCGCCCATGTCGTTACCGCAGAATGAAGGCTGTATACAGAACGTCAGTGACTTCCTGCTTAGGTTGGCCGTTTACCAGCGGGGTCGCCAGCGTCTGTTTGATGGCATCGACCAGCTTTTGCTTGCCCACATCGGTGGCGAGCGCGGAGGCATCCTGACGAGAAAACAGCAGCAGCAGACGGCTACGCACTTCTGGCAGGTAGTCGTTCAGACGTGCACGGGTCGCTTCATCTTTCAGACGCAGCGTAATACCCACGTAAAGCACGCGATCCGCATCGCCCAGGTTCACGGTGAACGTATCCAGCGGGTAGAAGACCGGCGCCGGTGGAGGCGGCGCTTCAGCTTTGGCGGCCGCGCTGGAGGGTTCCTGCTGCATACGCCAGTAACTGTAGCCTGCGGTGGCGCAGGCCGCGAGGGTAATCAACACCAGCAGCGGGATCCAGATGGAACGCTTGCTTTTTTTGGTGATAGCGGAGTCTGTCATCTGATACGAGCTTCCTGTTTCGGTACAGCTTAATACGGTGATTATCCCGTGTCCGGCTTAGGTCAAAGCGTGGAAAAGACGGGGATAATCACGTTACCTCTGGCGTTTAGGCAAAGATGTCTACGGCACGGCTGCCGCGCGCGGCGGATTGCAGGGCGGCAGGGGCAGGCAATAACTCTTCACTCTCATCGTTAAACCCGCCATGCTGGCCGGAACGCGAAGCGTGCTGTTGCTGCCCGGATGAGGACTGCTGCTGCCCGGCAAAGCCCTCGCTGCTGACGCTGCTTTGGGAAAGCTGAATGCCGTTTTCCGCAAGCTGCGTGCGCAGGATCGGCAGGGCCGCTTCCAGCGCCGCGCGAACGTGGCTGTGGGGCGAAACCATCTGCAACTGTGCCTGGTTGTCATCCAGCTTAAGCGAAATTTGCACCTGACCCAGATCTTCCGGGTGCAGACGCAGCTCTGCGGTCTGCTGTCCCTGTCTGGTGAACAGGGTGATGTGCTGGCTCAGATTCTGCTGCCATTCGTGCGTGCCCAGCGGCTGGCTTAACACCGGCGCTGTCGCAACGGTAGCGGCAGGCTGTGAAGGCGCCAGGTGACTGACGATCGGGGCCAGCGTCGCGGTTGGGCTGGCGGCAGGCGACGCCGCGCTCGCTACGTCCTGCTTCTCCGCGACGGCGGCGACGGCTGGCGTAACGGCTGCCGTGGCGGGCAGCGAGGTGTCGCTGTCCTGTACCGGCATTTTTTCCTGACCCGTTAACGCATGGCTAAGCGGCTGATGCTGGCCGTTATCCGTCTGGGCTAGCGCAGAGGGGAGGGTGGCACGGGGAGCGATCTCCCCGGTGCTCGCAGGGTGCGTCGCTACCGGGGTGGTGGTCTGCTGGTGCGGTAACATCGCCATCAGCGCGCTTAACCCGACCAGCTCCTCTTCTTCAGTCGTGGTCTCGCTGTTTGTTTTCGCCTCCGGCTGGGTTAGCGCCTTCAGCGCATCCGTATTCGCGGCGGGTTTCAGGCCGGAGACGAGGCTTTGCAGGGAGACGGCGGTATCTTCATCAGTTAGAGTCTCCTGACGGGAGAGCAGTTCGGCGATTTTGGCCTGGAGCGTGGTATCACCGTTTTTTTCCTGTGCCGCTGTCGAGAGCTTGCTGCCCGCCGCTTTTAGATCGGCCAGCGTCAGCGGAGCATCTTTGCCTTTGCCGGTGGTCTCGGTCAGCGCGCCCGCCAGCAGAGAGAGAAAATCTTGCGCGCCCTCAGCGCCTTTTCCGGCAAGCGTGCCGCCGGACGGGTCGCTGTCGGTCATCAGCAGTTGTTGCAGTGTGATCATTCTGGTTTCCTCATTGATGCGCGCTGGGCAAACTCATCCATTTTTTTCTGATCCAGACGGTTTTCCGCCAGGGTCGAGGCTGCAATCTGCCGGTCCTGTAAGGTTTGCCAGGCCTGCAACCGCTGTTTTTTCTCGCGCCAGAAATTCAGCGCGGTATCGACTTTTTGCGTCCACTGGTTAAGCTGCTGGCGATGCTGCTCAATCGCCTTTTCCAGCGTCTGGATAAACTGCTGATAGTTAATCCAGCGCTGGCTACCAATGCCCTGCGTCATGTCGGTGTTAAGGTTGGTGCGATATTCATGCTGATAGTCGATTAACATCTTCAACTGTTCTTCAGCCTGCTGGCACCCGCGTCGCATTGCGCCAAGCTGCAATGCGGCATCATCAACTTCTTTTTCAGCCAGATCTTTCAGCGTTGATAACGCGCTGTTCTGCGCCATGACCTTCGCCCTCCACCTGTGTTACACCTGCGGGAAAATCAGCTCCAGTGCCTGGAGGGAATCTTCCCAGTCGGCGCGTTCAAAAATACCCTGTTGCAGAAATGCCTCCAGCTGCGGCCAGAGGGCAATCGCTTTATCGAGCATCGGGTCGCTGCCTTTGGCGTACGCCCCGACGCTTACCAGATCGCGGTTGCGCTGGAAGCTGGAGAGCAGTTGTTTGAAGTTACGCACGCGGGCGTAGTGTTGCTCGGTGATCAGGGCCGTCATCGCACGGCTGATCGACGCTTCAATATCAATGGCCGGATAGTGCCCGGCTTCGGCCAGACGGCGCGACAGCACGATATGGCCGTCGAGGATCGCGCGTGCGGAGTCGGCAATCGGGTCCTGCTGGTCATCACCTTCGGTCAGTACCGTATAGAACGCGGTGATGGAGCCGCCGCCGCTGATGCCGTTCCCCGCGCGCTCAACCAACGCCGGGAGCTTGGCGAAGACCGACGGCGGGTAGCCTTTGGTCGCGGGCGGCTCGCCGATGGCCAGCGCAATCTCACGCTGCGCCATCGCGTAGCGGGTCAGGGAGTCCATAATCAGCAGCACGTGCTGGCCCCGGTCGCGGAAATCTTCCGCAATACGCGTGGCGTAGGCGGCACCCTGCATACGCAGCAGCGGCGACACGTCCGCAGGCGCCGCGATCACCACCGAGCGGGCGCGGCCCTCCGTACCCAGAATGTTTTCAATGAAATCTTTGACTTCGCGACCACGCTCACCAATCAGGCCAACGACGATCACGTCAGCCTGGGTATAACGCGCCATCATGCCGAGCAGGACCGATTTACCCACGCCGGAGCCGGCAAACAGCCCCATACGCTGGCCGCGTCCCACGGTGAGCAGGGCGTTAATCGGCCGCACGCCGGTATCCAGTACGTGCTCGATTGGCGTGCGTTGCAGCGGGTTGAAGGGTTGGGTGATCAGCGCGCCGGTTTCGGTGGTATCAGGGGAGGGCAGGCCATCGAGCGGTTTGCCGCTTCCGTCCAGGACGCGGCCCAGCAGCGCCGGACCGAGCGGGAGCTGTTTGCCGCTTTGCAGGCCGTCACCGCTAATGTTTTTCGCGTAGACGCGGGCGCCGGGCAAAATCCCTTCCACTTCTTCAAGGGGCATCAGAAACAGGCGCTGACCGTTGAACCCGACCACTTCGCTTTCCACTTCACGCGTGTCGCCCCCGTCCTGACGCTCAATCACGCAGGTGGCGCCGAGCGGAAGTTGCAGCCCCGTGGCTTCCAGAACCAGACCGGTGGCGCGCGTCAGGCGTCCATAACGACGAACGGATGGCAGCTGCGCCATCTTCGTTTCAAAATTATCAAGCGTGTTAAGCCAGCGCGTAAGGCGAGCGGTCATCAGACGACTCCCGGTGCCGCCAGGCGGCACAGTTCCTGCCAGCGGGTCGCGACGCTGGCATCCAGATCGCCCTCATCCGCCGAGACCTTACAGCCTCCGTGATGAAGTGACGGATCGCCGCGCAGCCGCCAGCCGTGCAGGCTCAGCGTCGCGCCGAGGCTCTCTTCCACGCGCTGCAAATCATCAGGATGAACGCGCAGCTGCGGTTTGCCGCTGAACAGCGGCTCCTGCTGGAGCAGCCCCTGGATCTGCTTAATCAGCGCGGCGTTATCCACTACCGGCGTCTGGCCGATTACCTGACGGGCCGCCTCCAGCGCCATCTGCATCAGGCGCGAGGCAATCACGCTGTCGAGCGCATCCAGCGTATGCTGAAACTCGCTCACCAGTTGCTGCATGCGGGCATGTAGCGGCGCCTGCTGCTGGCGCGCCTGCTCGATGCCCTGCTCTAAACCTTTCGCCAGCCCTTCCTGATAACCCTGTGCGTGCCCGGTCTGACGGCCTTCGTTCATCCCTGCATTGAAGCCCTGTTCGTGCGCCTGCATTTGCATCTGGGCCAGCAACTGGGCGCGCTGTTCCTCTTCACTCAGCTCGGGTTCGCCCGCCCCGGCGTCACCCTCGTCGGACGACACAACGGCAGGGGTGAACTCTGCGCTGGGAGGGGAGAGGTCGTCAGGCGTCCAGCGCTTCCACGACAGTTCATCAGACATAGGTGTCGTCTCCGCTGCCAATCACCATCTCGCCGGTTTCGGCCAGTCGACGAACAATAAGCAGGATCGCTTTCTGTTCGTTTTCCACCTGAGACAGACGTACCGGGCCACGGTTGGCCAGGTCGTCGCGCAGGATATCGGCCGCACGCTGGGACATGTTGCGCAGGAACTTCTCGCGCAGCGGCTGCTCGGCGCCTTTGAGGGCGATAAGCAGCGATTCGGAGTCCACCTCCTGGAGCAGGCGCTGGATGCTGCGGTCGTCCACTTCGACCAGGTTTTCGAACAGGAACATCTCGTCGATAATTTTCTGCGCCAGCTCGCCGTCGAACTCGCGTACCGCCGTAATAACCGCCTCTTCCTGCTGCGTTTTCATCAGGTTGATGATTTCCGCTGCCGTTCTCACGCCGCCCATTTTGCTGCGCTTGAGGTTCTGGCCGTCGAGCAGGTTGTTCAGCACTTCGGTCAGCTCCGCCAGCGCGGCTGGCTGGACGCCGCCGAAGGTGGCAATACGCAGCATCACGTCGTGGCGCAGGCGCTCGTCGAACAGCGCAAGAATATCGGCCGCCTGGCCCCGTTTGAGGTGGACCAGAATGGTGGCGATAATCTGCGGGTGCTCGTCGCGAATAAGATCGGCGGCGCTTTGCGGCTCCATAAAGTTGAGCGTTTCGATCCCACTGGCGGTGTCGCGCGTTTCGAGAATATCTTCCAGCAGGCTGGCGGCGCGCTCTTCGCCCAGCGCCTTAACCAGCACGGAGCGCAGGTATTCGTTGGCGTTGACGTTGAGGGCGGCAAACTGCTCGGCTTCCTGCTCAAACTCCGCCAGCACCTCGGTCAGCTGCTTGTTAGAGATCTGGCGCACGTTGGCCATCGCCGCGCTGAGGATCTGCACTTCTCGCTGGGAGAGGTGTTTAAACACCTCCGCCGCGCGATCTTCCCCAATGGTCATCAGCAGGATGACGCTCTTATCGGTGCCTGTAAGCGTATTACTCATGTTCGTTACCCATCCAACCGCGGATGACCAGCGCGACGACGCGCGGATCGTTATCTGACATTTCGCGAATGCGCTGGCTCATCACCTCTGCGCCCATGCGCTGGTTAGCACGACGCTGCTGCATCTGTTCATCTTTGCTGAGACGAACTTCAACCGCTTCTTCCTCGTCCGGACGCGCGTTCTTCTGTTCCAGCGCGGCTTTCTCGGCTTCAGCACGACGCTGTAGCTGAGGACGAACGCCCTTACGCCACAGCAGCCACGCGACAATCAGCACCAGCAGCCAGCGGCCTGCGGACATCAGCTGATCGAAGAACGCCTGCTGTTGCCAGAACGGCAGTTCGCCACCGGTCTCATCCACCGGGTTGAACGGTGAGTTCACAACGTTGAGGGTATCGCCACGTTTTTCAGAGAAGCCCATCGCTTCGCGGGTCAAATCTTCGATCTGCTTCATCTGCTCCGCCGTGAGCGGCAGCGGTTTACCGTCCGGCAGCGTTTTGTAGTTCACCACCACGGCAACAGAGAGACGCTGAATATCGCCCGTGTTCAGTTTGGTATGGCGGATGGTCCGGTCGACTTCGTAGTTGGTCGTTTCGTTACGGCTGCTGTTACGCGGGCCGGTATTGTTCGCGGTCGAGGTCGTCTGCTGATTCGTTTGCTGACCGTTCTGCGGGTTTGCCGGCGGGGTGGAGATTGGCGCGGCGTTGGCAGGCGCAGGCTGGTTAGAGAGCGCGCCCGGCACACCGCCAGGATACTGGCCGCCGACCTGTTCCGTCTCATTGATCTGACGCGAGCGTAACACGGCGCGGGAGGCATCCCCGTTCGGAGCGTACTGCTCTTCGGTCTGTTCTTTATTCGAGAAATCAATCTGCGCGGTGACCTGCGCGTGCACATTGCTGCTGCCGACCACCGGGCCCAGAATCGCTTCAATGCGACGCTGAAGACGGCCTTCCACGTCGGCGGCGTATTTCAGCTGGGCGTCGTTGAGATCGCGCCCGGCGGTGTTGGACTGCGTCAGCAGATGACCACTCTGATCCACCAGCGTGACGTTACCTGGCGGCAGACCGGCCACCGCGCTGGAAACCAGGTGCGTAACGGCGCTGATCTGCCCTTCATCCAGCGCACGGCCAGGTTCGAGGTTAACGGTCACAGAGGCAGAAGGGGACTTTTGTTCGCGGACAAACAGGGACGGCTTAGGCATCGCCAGGTGCACACGGGCACTTTTCACCGGGCCTAAGGTTTCAATCGTACGGGCCAGCTCACCTTCCAGCGCGCGTTGGTAGTTAACCTGCTCGCTGAACTGACTGATGCCGAATTTTTCCTGATCCAGCAGCTCAAACCCAACCGCGCCGCCTTTCGGCAGCCCCTGCTGGGCGAGACGCAGGCGAAGCTCGTGCACTTTATCTGCCGGTACTTCAAGTGCACCGCCGTTATCGGCAAAGCGATACGGGATGTTCATCTGGGTCAACTGGGTGACGATGGCACCGCCATCCTGGTCGGAAAGGTTGCTGTAGAGCGTGCGGTAATCGGGGCTTTTTGCCCATAAGACCATCGCGACAACGATCGCAATGGCGGCAGCGCCTGCCACAAGCAACGGGATCTTAGGGTTGGCGCGAAGGCGGTTCATCCACTCGAGTGATTTATTCTGTGGCGCTGTCGATGCTGCTGTCGCACTCATTGCGCACCTCTTAAATCCTGGTGGTTTACGTTATTCGTGTAGAGAAACAAAACTGACTCCCGGGTCGGCAAACACGACAAAAGTTCCATACTGATGGCCCTGCCATTATTTGATGATTCGGGATTTTCTATGCGTCAAATAACCTGGTTTTTTAACGCTATTTACCGCCATTATCTTATTGACAAGCTGTTAGTCTTGACCTCGTAAAAAACCATCCAGGGGAGAGTCATGGCTATACAGGGCATTGAAGGGGTACTCAGTCAGTTACAGGCAACGGCGATGACCGCCCGTAATCAGAGCGTGGCTGACCAGCTGCCGGGCGTCAGTTTCGCCGGTCAACTGCATGCGGCGCTGGACCGGATCAGCGACAAGCAAAACGCGGCCCGTACCCAGGCTGAGAGATTTACCCTTGGCGAACCCGGCGTGGCGCTCAACGATGTGATGGCCGATCTGCAAAAAGCGTCGGTGTCATTGCAGATGGGGTTGCAGGTGCGTAACAAGCTGGTGTCGGCATACCAGGAAGTCATGGGGATGCAGGTGTAAACCTTCCAATCTTACGCTGGCAGCCTGATGGCTTTAATGCCACAATATTTTTTTCTTCGCATGCAGGAAAGATGATGAAAAAAGTAGCAATTGTGGCTGCAATGCTGACGTTAGCGGGATGCGTTCAGGTCGAAAACTATCAGGAAGTGGTTAAGCATCCGGCACCTTCGCATCTGGCAGGTTACTGGCAGTCGAAAGGGCCGCAGAGCGCGATGGTGAGCCCGGAGGCGATTGCCACGCTGGTGGTGACGCCAGAAGGGGATACGCTGGATTGCCGTCAGTGGCAGCGCGTTATCGCGGTGCCGGGTAAGATCATGCTGCGTTCAGATGATTATTATAACGTGACGCGTAAGCTGGATGTCTATCCGCTGGAGCGTGATGGGGCGGCGCTGGAGTATGACGGTATGGAACTGTACAAGGTTGACCGTCCAACGGTGGAATGCGCAGATTACCTGAGTAAGAATCCGCTGGAGAGTAAGCTTCCGTAACTTTTAACCCGAAGCAAAAAACTTGTTTGAGAACGACTGAAGGCTTTCAGCGATGCTCTGGTCCGGCTGTAAATCGCTGAGGCGTTTCCTGTAGGCCGGGGCGAGGCGCAGGGATGCGCCGAGAGGGCGGGCTTTACAGGGATGTTACCTCCGCCCGTCCCCGATAAGCCGGAAGGAATAAGCCGAAGGTACCGCGAAGCGGCGATTTTCCGCCGGAAGCCCGGGTCGCCAGGGTGGTGGCGACTGAGCCACCCTGGCACGTTCACCGGTTATGTTGTGACAGAGTAGCAAGGAACATAAAGTGAACGGAATGACCACCAGAGCCGTATGTTCCCCCTCACCCCAGCCCTCTCCCTCAAGGGAGAAGGGGCCGTCTGTGCAGACATTATTTTGTGAGGATGGCGTACGCTTCGGGAGCGGGTCCGCAGACCGCACTGTTCCAGCCCTACAGCGCGTCCTCAATCACCCAGACGCTGACGCTTCCCCCGTTACAGAAGAACGTCCCTTCGCCATCCGCCGCCGTGGTCACGGTTTCCTCGCGGTTGCCTAAAAAATCACGCCAGGTCTTATTGCCGTAATTTTCCCCGAGGCAGATCGTCTTCTCGCCGTCATCACCATTCGACAGCACCACAACACAGCCCGGGTGCTCCTCAGTCCCGCTGCGGCTGAACGCAATACAGTTTGGATGATCGAAAAACAGCGTCTGCACGCCGTGGGCAAAACGCTGCCGGGCGAGGATCAGCTCGTGGAGTTGTTCAATCACCGGCATATCGATGTGATACGTCTCGCCATCCCCGCCGGTGTCGTCATAGCTGGCGCCAAAAAGATCCGGATAGAACACGCTCGGCACGCCATTTTCACGCAGCAGGATGAGCGCGTACGCCAGCGGTTTGAACCAGGCTTCAACCGGGGCTTCCAGCGCCTGCAAGGGTTGGGTGTCGTGGTTGGCCACCAGCGTCACGGCATGGAACGGATCGGCTTCCACCAGCGTACCGGTGAAAATCTGGCTCATATCGTAGTCGCGTCCCTGGCGTGACGCTTCGTGAAATTTCATTTGCAGTGGCGCATCAAACAGCATGGTTTTGCCGTCCACCTGATTGATGTAGTGCTGCAATTTATCCACTTCGTGTGACCAGTATTCCGCCACGATAAACAGCGGCTGCGGGGCCACCTCCTGGACGTGCTCAATCCACTCTTTATAGAACCAGGCCGGGATGTGTTTTACCGCGTCAAGGCGGAAGCCGTCGCAGTGGGTTTGCTCCATCACCCAGCGCGCCCAGTATTTGATCTCCTCCGTCACCGCATGGTTGCGAAAATCAATATTTTCACCCATGAGGTAATCGAAATTGCCCATCTCATCGTCGACCTGATCGTTCCAGCCTTCGCCGGTGTAGTCGTTGACGATTTTGAAGATACCGTCCTCATTGGGGTTTTCAATGTGGTCGATACCGCTAAAGCATTTGTAATCCCAAATGAACTGCGAATACTGGCCGGCCCGAGCGGGGAAGGTGTAGCGCGTCCAGGCTTCGCATTCGATGATCTCATCGCTGATTTGGGTGCGATCCTGCGCATCCACGCGCTGCACGCGGACGGGTTCCTTCTCATCGGCCCCCATTTTGTGGTTGACCACCACGTCCAGAAGTACCGCAATCTGGTTGCTTTTTAAGGCGTTGATGGCCTCCAGCAACTGGGCTTTATCGCCGTATTTGGTGGCGACGCTGCCTTTCTGGTCAAACTCACCGAGGTCGAAAAGGTCATAAGAGTCATACCCGACGGAATAGCCGCCGGACGCGCCTTTATATGCCGGCGGTAACCAGACCATATTGATGCCGATTTCGTTCAGATTGGGGGCTAATGCCGTGACTTCTCGCCACAGTTCACCGCCGGTGGGGTAGTACCAGTGAAAACATTGTAAAAGTGTTGGGTTGCGCATGCACCATCTCCATGAGGTCGCGAAACTCAAGTATGGAGCAGGTTTGGCAGAAATGCCTGGCGAACGAAACGGTTAACGTTTGCCCGCCAGTTAAATGGCTAATTGATATCGCTATTACTTTGCGGAACCAGGACATGACCGCCCTGGTTACCGTAGGTGGAGAGAACGGTTTTCTGGATGGAGGATTGACCAACCAGCTTCGCCAGTTCATCCATTCTGGCTTGCAGCAACGTTTTTACCTGGCCTTCGTTGTCCAGGATCACCCGCAGCGTCGGGCGAAGCTGCTCCTGAATCTGCGTCGAAGGTTCACTTTCCTGAGTGAGACGAGCCAGTGAGTGCACCGCATTAACATAGTCGGTTTCACAGATGATCAGATCATCCCATAGTCCCTGCCGGGCCAGTCGCAACATCAACTGGCTCTGCTCAAGGAGTTGCTGATAAAGGGCATAAAGTTGCGGTGCGTTACTCATTAGACGGCGTCCTGGACAAGAGTTGGTATACCTGCTGCCTCCTTCCAGCCATCCGCAATATTGCGCAGTAAATTTTCCACCTCTTCGATGGCACTGGCATCATTGCGAAGGTTGGCCTGAAGCAGGCGACGAACCATATAGGCATAGAGAGCGATCAGGTTTTGTGTTAACTCGTCTTTACTCTCTTCATCCAATCCGACCTTCAGGCCATTTTCGATGATATTAATCGCTTTGGAGAGCGCCAGCCCTTTTGCCTGGATATTACCGTCTGCAAGGAACAGACGTGCCCGTACCAGTGCGCTGAGGGCTCCATCAAATAGCATGATAACCAGCTGCTGCTGGCTGGCGCTCATCACCGCGCTTTCAACTTCTATCTTTGCGTAGGCTTGCGTGCCTTTTGCGCCGTACATGTTATCCCCCTAGGGTCTGATTAGCGTTTACTACTTGTTGCTGGACGTATTTTCGAACTGCTGCGTCAGGTAACTGCTGGTAGAGTTCAGCGAGTTCATCATGACGTCTAATTGCGTAAACTGTTCTTTATACCGCGCTACCATGGTGTCGATACGCTCGCTGGCCGCGTTATATTGCTTAGTTAAATTGTTCAGGGTTTTACTGACGCCATCTTTGGCAGCCTGAATGATGCCGGTGCTGGAGAGCCAACCTGTAAGGTTTGTTCCAACGGTGGTGGTGATACCGGATGTTTTCCCGTCACCGATCAGCAGGTCTTTGATACCAGCCGCGCTGTTTTTCATTGCCGCGCTAAGCTTGTCATCATCCACTTCCAGTTTACCGGTGCTTGGGTCGGTAGTGATGCCAGCTTGAGCAAGGGTCTTGATATTGGAACTGGTGTGAGGGTTATTCAGCACGCTTCTCAACTGAGTCTGAATAGTGCGTAGCGTACTGTCGCCTAATAACGCGCCGTTGCTGGTATTCTGAGCGTCTGAACCCGCGTCCACAGCAGTATATTTTGTGAGGCTGCTGAAAGTATCTTGCAGGGAGTTATACGCCGTCACCCAGTCGTTTATCGCTTTGGTCGCTTTAGTGTTATCGGTAGTGATCGTTAAGGTCTGATTACCGGTTGTCACGTCGTTCAGGTTGAGAGTGATATCTTCCAGCGCATCACTGATTGTATTGCTGCTGTTTTCAATATCAACGTTATTAACTTTCAATAGCGCATTTTGGGCCGTAACGCTTTCCATCATGCCGTTAGCGGTATCTGCGCTATTACCGTTGTAGCCCATGAAGGACTGAAGTGCCGTATCGCCGCTGACACTAATAGTCATGGCATTGTCTTTACCGGTATCTTTCGACGTAATGGACAGACGATACTCACCATTACCGACGTTAATAATACTGGCACTTACGCCAGCATCCGCTTTGTTGATCGCATCTCGGATACCACTCAGAGATGAGTTTTCCGCACTGATATTAATAGTGACAGGTTTCTTGTCACCACCTTGCTGAATGGTGATGGTGCTGTCCGCTGTCGCAATCGCCGTTTTATTATCACTTTGCGTTTTAGCTGTTGTCAGGGTTTGCGCCTGCGCAAGCTGCGATACGTTAATGGTGTATTTACCCGCAATCGCGCTGCCGCTGGTTGTGGCACTGAAGGCTGTGCTGCTGCTGGCGGTGGTAGTCGCTGTAAACAGATCGGCTTTGCTAAGTGCAGTATTTGCCGTCTGGAAGGATTCCAATGCACTTTTCAGCGTGCCGTAGGCACTAAGTTTTGCTGTATAGGAAGTTTGCTGCTTAGAGATCGGCGTCAGCTGTGCTTTTTGTGCAGCGGTCAGACTGTCCAGAATGTCGCCTAACTGCAAACCTGATCCGACTCCCAACGTAGAAATACTTGCCATATTTATTCCTTAATGTAACGACACGTAGAACGAATAGTGGGGTTATCGGCCTCAACTCAGGAAAGTTTACGGTTAGATTCTTTTTTTTAATGGCGAGA